>DDPO01000042.1:32627-48259 GCA_002342225.1 Bdellovibrionaceae bacterium UBA2466
ATAAAGTTCAAGGCACAACACCCGCCGAAGGAGATCTTTTCGGAACGCTTGATAGCGCTGGAAAGCAAGTGCCAGCGCCGGCCAGAAACCCAAGACCCGAACAACGTTTGATTCAATTGGGCAATGGTCCGATTGAGATCGACCAAAACGGTAATATTCGTCAAAACGGAGTTCAAGTCGCGCAAATTAACATTGAGGAGTTCCACGAGGAGCAGTGGCTCGAAAAAACAGGGAACACCTATTTTAAAAACACAACTCCAACGAATCTTAAAAATGACGAAATCAAAACAAAATTGCATCAGGGTTTCATTGAAAGCTCGAATGTAAATCCAATTTCGGAAATGACCCGAATGATTGAGGCAACTAGAGCATACGAATCTCATCTACAAGCGATCAAGACCTATCAGGAGATTGATGGGAAGACCGCAAATGAGATGACCAAATAATTGCTATCTCTGAAATAAGGAGAAACTTATGATCACAGCTTTAAAATCGGCCGCTTCAGGTATGGAAGCCCAAATGGCGCAAATTAATAGTATTTCAAATAATCTCGCTAACGTGAACACCACTGGCTACAAGAAAGAGCGGGCAGAATTTCAAGATCTCCTCTACGAAACTCTTCAAGAACCCGGAGCAAATACTTCGGCACAGACCCAAGCGCCTGTAGGTATACAGAGGGGAATGGGCGTTAAGGTTAGCGGTACTCAAAGAAATTTTCAGATGGGTAATCCAGTTCATACAAGCCGAGATCTCGACATGATGGTTCGAGGAGACGGTTTTTTTATGATCGGTATGCCCAATGGAGAAACGGGCTATAGTCGAGATGGATCTTTTTATAAGTCAGCTCAAGGACGTATTGAAACGATTGACGGATATCCACTTCAACCTGAAATTATTGTTCCTCAAAACATTAAAAAAGTGGAAATTGCAGATAACGGAACAGTCTTTGGTTATGTATCTGAAGCCGAAAGGGCTCAGTTGGGGCAGGTTCAGCTTGCAACTTTCATTAACAATGCTGGCTTGAAAGCTCACGGAAAAAACCTCTATCTAGCGACTGAAGCGAGTGGGCAGCCCAACATTGGAACTCCAAATACGGGAACAACCGGCGCCATCATGCAGAACTATATTGAAAGCTCCAATGTCGATGTTGTGCATGAGATGACCGATATGATTACGGCTCAGCGGGCTTTTGAAATGAATTCCAAAGTTATTCAGACGGTCGACCAGCTTCTTCAAAATACAAACACTGTGATTAGGTAAACCATGAAGAATAGTTTATATTTTTTGTTTTTGATTTTCTTTGCAAACTCAAGCACAGCTGTTGTTTCGAACGATTCAAAATCAAAGCTCGAAACCGCAGAGCAAAAACTCAAAAACTTTATTGCGAAGGACTTTGAGAATAGAGGCCGGATTGAAGTCGAACGGCTCTATTCTCAGGAAGCTATTCCTCCTCAGGCTGAAGTGTTGGCAGTGGAGCCTCGACCTGCTCTTGGTGTCGTTAGTTTTGAGTTCGCTTGGGACGCAAACGGGAATTCAAAACACGTTTTTGGGACTGCCACGGTTAAATTATACCGGCCAGTGGCAGTAGCAAAAACAATCATCAGAAATAACGAAGCTTTTAATAAGGATAATTTTAGTTTCCAAGAGCGAGAAGTGTCGCCTTACAGAGTCACGGGATACTATGATGATTCTGAAAGTCTAAATCGACTGCGAGCTCGCGGTTACATCAATCCGGGGATGGTTATTTCTCATAGCCACACCCAAATGCCTTTTTTGGTGAATACAGGAGAGGCAGTTATGCTGGTTCGAGAAACTCCATCAGTCAGAGTGAGTGTGCGAGCCAAAGCTCTTGAAAACGGCCGAGAGCAGCAGTGGATTCGGGTTGAGAATCTTAGTAATAGAAAAGTCATTCAAGCAAAGGTGCTTGGACCGGGTGAAGTTTCGTTGCATTAATTTTAGGAGGATGCGTGAAAAACTGTTTTTTACTAGCGCTAGTGTTCTTATGGATTCAAGGATGTGCCTGGTTTGGAAACAAATCAACTCCTCCCGAAGAGATGAATGCTGCTCCAAAAGTGGCTCACAAATATGATGTGCCTAAACCCGCGAAGCGAGAACCAGGGTCACTTTGGAGCGAAGATTCCCGATGGAATTCGATCTACAGTTCGGGGAGTTCTCGTATGGTGGGCGATGTAGTAACTGTGAAAGTCAATGAGCCTTTCAAAGATCGGATTTCAATGGCTATGAACCAAAATCGAAGGACAGATTCCTCAAAAACTTCGACTGACAATAAAGTAGATAATAAGAGCGAGAACAAGAGTGAAAGTAAAAGTGATGGTCGAGAGCCAGCCAGTGTCAATCAAGCCATGGCAAAAAAAGATGACACTGCTGAAGTCGAAGCTACAATTTTAGAAGTTCTCCCAAATGGCGCTTATCGGGTTGGCGTTAATCGGGCTTTTAAAATTGGTCGGGAACAGCCGTATGTCGTCTTAGAGGGAGTTGTTCGTGAGAAAGAGATTAGCTCCAGTGATTCAGTCTCTTCAGATTCTTTGATGAATTTGAAACTAGAAACCTTTGATGATGAAAAACATTCGATGAATTCAGATAAAAAAGGGGAAACGAACAAATGAAATATTTACTCTTTTTCATTTTGTGTAGCTCTGTAAGTTTTGGAGCAAGAATTAAAGATATTGCAATGCTTAAAGGGGCCCGTAACAATCAACTTTTCGGGTACGGACTTGTGGTTGGGCTTCCGGGGACTGGAGACAAGGCTAACGAGCTCACGGAAAATTCGATGGGGCTTATTTTAAAAGGCCTTGGAATAGATACAAAGTCTCAAAAACTTGACACTAAAAATGCAGCTATCGTTGTAGTTTCTTCAACTCTTCCCCCGTTCTCAAAAGTCGGACAGCAATTGGATGTGAGTTTAGCATCGATTGGAACTGCCGCAAGTTTGGACCAAGGAACTTTAATGATGACTCCGCTTAAGGGGCCCGATGGAAAAATATATGCAATGGCTCAGGGTAAAGCGATTGTTATGAAAAAAGAGGCGAGGGGGGGAGGGGCTTCAGGAGGAGCTGCTGCAAACATGGTGAGCGCGACCATTCCTAACGGTGCAATGCTTGAAAAAGAGATCGGCTGGGATGTTTCTCAAGAAAAGCAACTTAAGTATGTCATCAACAACCCCGATTTTACGACAGCTGTTCGAATGGCTAAAAAAATAAATGACGAGTTAGGTGGAAAATATGCTGTTGCAAATGATGCGAGCACTGTCGAAGTGATGTACCCCTACACATTAGAGGCAAACCCGATTGAGCTCATTGCTCAAATTGAGAGCCTTGAAGTTGAAGCTGACCGTAAAGCCAAAGTGATCATTAATTCGAAGACTGGTACTGTGATTTTAGGAGATCAAGTTCGTATCTCTCCCGTGGCTATAGCGCATGGAAACCTGAAACTTGAAATTAAAAATCCACCCGCGGATCAAGGCCGAAATATCAGCTCAACTAATTCCCAAGGAGCCCAAGCTCCAACCCCTGCGGCGGGCGAGGGAGAAGGTGAGCAGGCCAAAAAAGTGATGTTAGTGAGTGCAGGTCCCAGTATTTCGGAGGTCGTTTCTGCTCTTAATGACACGGGTGCTGGCGCTGAGGATTTAATTGCCATCCTTCAAGCGTTGAAGTCGAGTGGCGCTTTACTTGCTGATCTGGAGATGCAATGAAGATCGATTCAAATCCGAACATAATGAAGGCCGAAGAGCCTTCGCGCGAGGAAAAACATCCCGAGGTTCGAAAGGTTGCGAAGCAATTTGAAGCTCTTTTTGTGAACCAAATGGTTTCGGCGATGCGTAAGACAGTAGTTAAAGGTGGGTTAGTGCCTGAAAGTAATGCTGAAAGGGTCTATCAGTCTATGTTGGATAGCCAATACTCCGAGAGAATGGCTGACACAGAGCAACTCGGCCTTTCTCAAATGATTTACGACCATTTATTGCGGCAATCACGACCACGGTGATAAAATAGTATAGAGTCATTTGACTCTAAAGGAGCTCCTATGAAGGTTACAAACAATCCTAGCCCTAATCCCTATCAAAACGAAGCTATGGTGGATGGTGTTAAAAACAACCAGAAAGTAGCGATTGGTAAAAGTGTAGAGTCCAGTCTTTCGCAGGCGGGTGGGGTAGAGTCTCATGGAGCTGATGTCGAAATTTCGGATAACGCAAAATTAATGAGGCAGGCTTCTGATATAGCCAAAGCTGCGAGCGAAATTCGCAAAGATAAAATTTCTGCACTCAAAAAAAGTATCCAAGAAGGTAGCTACCAAGTTGATGCCAAAGAGATCGCTGACCGCTTGGTTGATGAACATCTGAGTGCTGACTTCGGAAAAAATAATCTCTAATCGCGTTTCAATATTCGAATCACTGAGAAGATAGAATCTTTAAAAAATCTAGGGGCAAGTTCATGGCCGCAAATCCATTTGCAACTTATTTATTCTCCCTTTGTGAGGAAAGCTGCGCTCTTGCTTTAGGTTTGAAACAAGTTTTACTCAAAGAGCGAGCCGCTTTAATTACTTTAAATACGGAAGAAATTCTTATTTTGGTTACTCAGAAAGAGAGTGGAATGTTGAAGCTCTCCAGAAAACGCGCTGAAATTAAAAAGTTTGTCAGAACCCAGTTCCAGCAAGATGATCTAGAAAAGTTACATTTCACCGATTCTGAGCTTCAGAGCCAATGGAACATCCTCAGAGAAAATTGGCTCTCCGCTTGGACAGAACTTAGAAATGTGTGTGAAACAAATCAGCAGTTTATTAATCACTCGATGAAAAATTTAGACAGACTAGTAGAGAACCTAAAGCGATTACTCGGACAACATGCAACCTATTCGCCCAAAGGAAAGCGCGTCGACCAAAATTCACAAGGTTCAGTTGTTGAGGGGAGGTACTAATGGCTGTCAATGATATCTTAGAAATAGGGCGCCAAGGCCTCACTTCGAATCGACAAGCTCTTCAGACAACCTCGAGCAACATAGCAAATGCCAACACTCCCGGATACACGCGTAGACGAGCCGTCGTTGAAACAAATAATCTTTCAATTCCCCAGGGCGTAAACATGGGGAGTGGAGTTGAGGTTAAACAGGTTCTTAGAGTCCATGATCAATTTGTAAACAAGCAAATAGTGAATGAATCACAATCTTTTGGTGGAGTTAAAGCGAAGTCTGAGAATTTGGGGCGTGTGGAGTTAGTAGCTCAACGAGATGCGGATAATGTTAATAATTTAGTGAATAAGTTCTTTCAAGATCTTCGAGAGGTGTCTGTCAGTCCTGAGACGACAGCCCTTAGAAATGTGGTTCAGAGTAGCGGAAAAGCGCTTGCGGGCGGTATTCGAAATATGTTCTCTGATTTAGAGGGCATGAAACAAGATCTTGATTACCGGATTGAAGATAATATAGCCCAAGTGAATTCCTTAACAAAAGAGCTTGCAGCGCTGAACAGAAACATCATGCAAGGAAGCACTCGCAAAGATACCGTTCTTGACCTTGAAGATCGTCGTGATGCTTTGATGAGAGAGTTGTCTCAAAAAATTAATTTTCAGACCCACACTGATGATCTCGGCCAACTTTCGGTTGTGACCGGCGGCTGTATTTTGGTTCAAGGAGATCGGTCCAATGATCTTTTCGCAGAGCGAACAGCCGCTAGCGGAGAAAAGGGACCGGGTTCATTAGACATTTTTATTAAAAATCACGGCGAAGGAAGAAAAGTCACTAGTGGAATTACTGATGGTGAGTTAGGTGGGATGATGCATGTTCGAGATAAGATCATTAATCCTGCTATCGAGCATTTAGATAAAATTGCATATCATATCGCTACCGAAGTGAATACGATTCATAAAGAAGGCGAGGGGATGGATGGGGTTTCGGGCCGGAATTTTTTTAAGGATATCGGGCAGGGTCCAGAGGGGGCTTCGTTTCGTTTTGATCTCGATGACTCTATCAGTGGTAATTATGAAAACATTGCTTTGGGTTTTTCTGGCTCATCTCCTGGAAGCAATGAGATTGCACTCAAAATTGCTAATGTTCAAAACGAAAAAGGACTCACTACAAGCCACTTGGGAACGCAGGAGAACCACACCATCAATGAATCATTGAACGCTTTGGTTGGAAGAATTGGTGTTGAAGCTCAAAGAGAAAACAATCTTCTTAATCATCAAAAAGATGTCGTACAGCAACTTGAAAACTATCGTCAGTCCGTGGAAGGGGTTAACCTCGAAGAAGAGGCTGTAAACATGATTCAGTACCAAACCGTTTTCAATGCTTCTGCGAAAGCAATGAAAGTGGGGGAAGAGCTGTTTAACACGATTTTGAGTCTGAAAGATTAAAAATGAGAGCTAATTATGTCTAGAGTTTCAACCGCACAATTTTTTGATACTGCTCAAAGAAATATTCAAAATGCCAAAGAACGTGAGTCTATCTCTGCCGAAAAATCCAGCAGCTTGAAGGAGATTTCAAAGCCTTCTCAAGCTCCCTCCGAGTGGATGATTGCTGAAACCCAAAAGAATGATGTTGCCGTGAGGGAAGGGATCTCAAAAAACGCGCAGCTTGCAAGCCACATGATCAACACGACTGATGGAGTTCTAGCCCAAGCTCAGGAGTTGGTTCAAAAGGTTCACACTCTGGCTTTATCTGCCATTGGGAATTCGGCGGGCGATGTTTCTAAACACGTGGTCCCCGAAGTGAAAGGTTTGTATGAGAATTTTATCCAAAATTTAAATACTAAATTTGGCTCAAGAACTCTCATGGGAGGGCAAAAGTCATTAGGCCCCGCCTTTGATATTGATGGCAAATTTTTGGGCGATTCCGGAAAAATTGAGGTTGAAGTTGACCGCGGTTTGTTTGTTCCCATTAATGTATCGGGAAGTCAGGCTATTCTTGGCGAAGGGCTTAAAGATGGGGTTAATATTGTTCAAGCAATGAAAGATCTGATCACGGGATTGGAAACGCATAATCAGGAACTCGTGGGCGGATCTCTTGAGATTTTTACAAAAGCTACAGACCAGATCTCAATATCACGAACGCAGCTTGCCGGTAGCTCTTTAGCCATTGAAAAATCGGTCCAAAGAAATGCAGAAAATAAAATTCAGCAATTGGAAGCCATTTCTCAAATTGAGGAAGCCAATCCCATTAAGGTGTTCTCCGATTTGGCTCGTGATCAGACCGTTCTTCGAGCGGCTCTAGAAAGCTCTCACAAAATAATGAGTGAGTCCCCTGCCGATATTCTTCTTAAATAAAACGCTGATTCCTATTGATTTGGATTTGGACGTGATGCGTCTATCTATCTTTTTTTTCTCAGAATTTTAGTAAAGAAGGCTTAAATATTTGCCGAAACGTTAGTTGAGAAACATAGAAATGCTAGTCTTAACTCGAAAAATCGGTGAATCTATAGCCATTGACGACGATATCAAGATCGTTGTTGTGCAAATCAAGGGTGGTCAGGTTCGTTTGGGTATTGAGGCGCCGCGCCACACCAAAATTCATCGGGAAGAGATTTACATTTCAATTCAAGAGCAGAATAAACTCGCCGCAGAATCCCAAGCACCTACCTCCGTAAAAAATGTTGCTAAGAGTGTCAGGCCCAGCTAACATTTTATTATTCATTTAAAAAGCAGTTAACTTAGGCTTTCCAAGGAGATAGGAAATGATCGTTGAAACCACACGTTTTGGTAGTATCTCTGTTGCTGAAGAGGATATCATCACCTTTTCAGAGGGAATGTTAGGGTTTTCCAAGATTGATTCCTACGTGTTAGTGGAAAGAACAGATGACTCCCTTTTTCTCTGGCTCCAAGCAGTTAAAAAGCCAAGTGTTGCATTCCCACTTTTAGAGCCTCAAATTCTGGAGAGAAGTTATAAAGTTGAACTTGAGGACGAGGATAGAAAGTCATTAAAGCTAGATACGGACCTTAAGGGTGGAAAAGTTTTCTGTATAATTACAATTCCCACAGATCCGACAAAAATGACTGCAAATTTAAAAGCCCCTATTGTCATCAATTTGAAAAAACGAATAGCTAAACAGGTGATTTTGCACTCTCAGGATTATCCAATTCGAAAATCTATTTTCTCAGAGTTGCAACAGCACTGTGCAACTCATCAGAGAACTATTTTCCCAAGCTCCGATGCGACTTCTTACCAAGCCATTCATATCAGCGAGGAAATGGCTCTTCCCAAAGAAGTCTAAATATAGGATTAGTCTTGCTTGCGAGAACTTTTTAACTTCTCGTATCTTTCTAAGATCTTTCTAACATAGTTGCGGGTTTCCTTGAATGGAGGAATACCTTTATATCTATCCACATTGGTGGGGCCAGCGTTATAAGCAGCCAGAGCAAGGCTTAAATTTCCTCGGTAGCGATTAATGAGTTTTCTTAGACACTCGCAAGCCCCCATAAGATTGTTCACGGCATGGTAAGGCTCGTGAACTTCACAAGAGTCAGCAGTTTCCGGCATCACCTGCATCAGTCCCATTGCACCTTTGTGAGAAGTAGCTTTGGAGTCAAAATTAGACTCAACCGCTACAACCGCCTCTACAAGTTTGGGGTCTAGAAAAGATCTCTTTGCAGCATCTTCTATGTTTTGGCGTAACTTCGGGGGTACAGAGGATAAACAATGACTGGCAATAACTAGAATGAACAGTGGATAACAAGACAGGGAAGGGAGTCTCACAATGAATATACGATACCATAACTTCCTAAGAAAACAGAAGTTGTGCCGGTATAAAATCTACCCTCGGCTCTAATATTTAACCCTAGAAGTGGTATTTCAATTCCGATACCTGGGCCAAAAACCATTGTCCCTTGCACAATACGATTGGTTCCGGCATAGCCCAAATTCTCTGTAGGTTGTGTCATGAAGCGAGCTGCACCTGCTGACAGCGATAATCCTACATATTTTTGTCCGATTGGAATTTGAGCTCTAATCTCTGAGTGCAAAAGAAAGTGTGTAAATAAATCTGCCCCCAACTCAACTGAAAACGGATTGAAAAGGCGATAACCCATTAAAGCCCCGATATTGACAGTGCTTGCATAGGTCTTGGTAGTAGAACCCGAGAGAGTTTCAAACCTAGACATGCCCACATTAGCCCCGACATAAAATGGTTTTTGAGTCAGGGAAGCCATTTCTCTGTAGAGTCTTTTGACTTCAGCTACAGAGAATTGAGTATCGAAAGATTCTTGATCCGCTAAATATTCCGATTCCTGCTTACTGCCTGGCAAGTATTGGTACTCTTTAGAAACGTAACTTGAAATGACCTCTTCAAAAGCTATCTTGAAAGCATACTGAATTTCAGCACCAGAAACGACCCCTCCCTCTGGAGTGGGGAAGTTCTGTGAGCTGACAATGTATTCCTTAGGATGGGAAGCATCAAAAAGGAAAATAGAGAGCCGACTACTTTCTAAGTAGACGTAGGACATTAAGTCTGCACCTACTTTTTTAAAGTCGTTCACGATGTCCTTCTCGCTAAACCCAGTTATCGAATAATTAGCAAGATAAGTTTGAAAAAGGTTGGTGTTTGCGGCTGCTTTTGCTAAGCCTTCCTGCATGGTTTTTTTTAAACCAAGGTCAGTCTGATCCGTAGTATTCAAAATGGCTAGTTTATTCACTGTCGCGTCTTCAGCGAGGCAAGACACAGAGCAGACGAAGGTCAGCGCGAAACCAAGTAGGAGCTTATTAAACATTGTTTTGAAAAACGTAGCCTTCATGACCTTTTCCTAAGCTGCTAACCTTGGTGGAGGAGCAGGTTTTTTCTTAGAGAAGTAGTAGTTTGAAGCTCTCTTAGTCGGTCCGGATAACCTGATGCAGTTGAGTGCTAGACCTACAGGAGACTTCGAGAAAACTTTACAGGTTTGAATAGCTTCAACAATATCTTTGGGACGAGTGTGGAAAATACGAGCCACAAGAACTATCAAATCCCCTAAGCCTGCCCACTGGTGCGCTAGATTAGATGAGAAAAGAGGAGGGGTATCAATATAGATAGCATCAAACTCTTTCCTCAACTGAGTAAGGACTTGTTCCATGGGGTTAGTGAAGTTGGGTAGAACACTCGGATCGAATCGGCCACCTCGAGGCATGAAGTAGATTCCATCAAAACTTGTTTTGACAATAAGAGAACTTAAATCTTCCTGATTTGGATTTTCTAAAACAGATTTTAATCCAGGTGTATGGTCCTCGATTATTCCAAAGAATTTATTAGGATGAGAGGTCAGTAAGTCTCCGTCGATTAATAAAGTTTTACGTACTGGGTTTTGAGAAGCCAAACTTAAAAAGTGGGTAACAGTACTCTTTCCTTCTCGGGCATGAGGTGAACTCACCACGATAACAGGGCATTTAGCATCCCTGAGCTCTCTCATGATTCGATAATTCATGATTTTTAGATATTCCAGCGAATAGCCTGGGAGATCTTCAGTTGCTCCTTGTTTTCGAATCAGTGGAACTTTGCCGATAACAGGCAGATTGAGTCGGTGCACTTCGGCTTCGCTATCTAGTCGAGGAAAACCAGCCATGAGAAGAATGACTGTGACTGCTACGACAAATATACTCAGAGAAAGAGAACCGTAGAGGTGTCTAGAGAGTTGGGGGGCTACTCGGTGGCCCGATCTCGTGGGCTCTTGTAGTCTAAAAATTTCAGCTCCACCTGCAGATAGTTCTAGTTCTGTTTCTTGCTGTTTCTGGTAAAGGCTGGTCAGAAGTTTCTTCTTGTGATTTAACTCCATGAACATTCGTTCATATTGTAATCGCTGTTGATTATACAGCTTTTCTCTCTGGGAAAAGGTTTCGATTTCTTTGTCTATATTTGCAAGTTTAATTTGATCAGCTCTGTGTTCAATTTCAAGTGATGCTACTTTTTGTCGAACTTCAGCTGATGGGAGAGGGGTTCTCATGAATGCTTGAACTTCCTCTTCATTTAAATGAGCCAGTTGTGCCGTGACTTCATCTAACTGTTGTCGAATAGTTCTCAACCGACCTTCTTTGTCGGGATTGTTAGATTGCTCAGTCAAAGTAATTTGGTACTGTAGTTCGGTTACTTTTTGTGTGAGAGCAGCGATGGTCGTAGCCCGTGCTGTATGTTCACCTTTTTTAGCTCTTGGAATACTAAGAACTAATTTGTAAATGGCGCGGTTGGTAGCCATTCGGTGCTGAATATTGTTTTTCTCTGTGCGTAACTTCTGCATCCCTTGATTATCCATGGTGATGTTTAAGAAGTTGATGAACTCGGGATTGTTTCGTTGGTAATCAACGATACCTTGTTCTTTTTCTTTAATCTGATTAACAAAGCTAGAAATTTGACGAGTTAGAAAGTCTCGTTTTAGTAGTGATTCTCGTTGGCCAACTTCGGGGTAATAGTTTTGAATCGTATTAAGATAGGCTAAACAGATGGCATGAGCAGCATCTGGGTTGTGAGATGTGCAATGCATGCTATAGATGTCACTGTTTTTATCCCAAGACAAAGAAACAAAACTTCGTAAAACACCAGCGGGGTAAGCTACTCCACCGGGAAACATTGATTTCAAGTAGGTTGGATGACCTTCATTGTAGATTTCAGTCAGTTGATTTCTAAAGCGTTCGAACACTTCTTGCCCTAAGAGTAAGTGAACCATGTTCTGTTTTCGAGCATTGTTCATAGCACTCGCAGACATGATCACTGTTTGGTAGAGCTGACGACGAGTAGTATCGATTAAAAGAGTAGCATCCGATTCATAAACGGGTGGTGTCTTGTGAAACTTGTGCAGAGAAATTCCATAGATGACTACAATCTCAAGAAGAAAAAGCCACCAATGGGTTCTCACGTAACCCAGAGCTTTTAACAAGATATGAAATTCATTAACTGGTGTTTGATGCATAAGTGTTTTGAGGCCTTACTCTAGTAACGGCAAATGATGAAGAAAGGTTGAGGGAAAAATGAAGATTTCTTCACAATTTGTTGTTGCGACGAGTTAGATTGGGTTTGGGAACTGGTTATAGGAGTCGTAGGCCAACTTACTTTCAACCTTTATATTGTAGCATAACCGAGGCGGGATGGGACTCTTTTCACCATTATCCTATGCCTGATAGATTGTTGCGTCAGAGATTGGTATGCTTATTCTGTATGATTCAATTCCGAGATGAAGATCTAGAGATCACTCACTTGAAGGGAAGTGGACCGGGCGGACAAAACCGAAACAAGCGCATGACGGCGGTCCGCATTAAACATTTGCCCACTGGCATTGTTGTCACTGCATCTGAAAGAAGGTCTCAGGAGCAGAACAAAGAAATGGCTCTTGAACGATTACGCAGTAAATTAGAGGCTTTATTCCATAAACCTAAAGCGAGAATCAAAACTAAAGTGACGCGAACCGCTCAGCGGGAGCGTCTTGTTTCTAAAAAAATCCGCTCAAAAAAGAAGGAATCTCGCCGCCTGTCTAGAGAGGAATTTGAAAGTTAGGTATAATAAATAGATGGTGAAAGTTTTGATGTCAGCATTGCAAGATAGCTTAACGTTTCTACTGCTTTTGGGAGCTCAAGTCATTATAGTCGCTTCGTTAGCCGTGACTGCCTTGTGGTTATATTTTAAAAGGCTCAAAAACCAAGCTGTCATTGAGGCTGGGCTTGAAGAGGATGAGACTCAGTCATCAAATGTGACTACCGAACCCTTTGATAAGATCAAAGAGGTTCACCTCGCCCTTATAAGGGACTTGGAATCTAAAGTTGTTATTTTGGAAAAAGAAAAATTGGAGATGCTCAATCGTCCTACTGAGCAAAATATCGACGAAGAAAAACGAAAAAATGAAGAGTTAAAAAAAGTGAACGAGCAAATTTCTGAAAGAGCTCGGGAGATGGAATCAAAGCTTCAGGAATACGATGTCATCAAACATGAGATTGGATTGATGGCCCAAATTAAGACAGAAAACGAAAAACTCAAACAGACACTTTCTGAATTAGAAAGCAAGCTTTCTGCAATAACGAGTGAGCCCAAAACCTCGGAAAGTTCAGAGATAGGGAAAGTGGAAGTTTTTAAACCCATGGAATCAGTGACTGCTACCGAGGATCCCGGAATTGAAGGTCTTCTAAACGAAATCGAAGCGTTGACATCTGAGAAAAAAGAGCTCGAACGAAAAAAAGCTTAAACCTCTATTTGCCTGCCGCAGCTTTTTCAATTTCTTTTGCTAACTGATTTTCCATTTTTAAGATGTGCTCAACTCTGTAAAGTAAAAGCCTTTCTTCTAACCCATCCGATGGAAAACTTAGCCACCCCGTATAAAAATCGTGAAATTGCTCCAAGTTTTTTTCAACTCGAACCCGCACTAAAGGCTGACCATCTTCGGCTTCCAATTTGGCAAAATTAAACCTCAACGAATACCTGAATTTTTCGGGCAAATCGATACTCTCGGGAGGGGTTAAAAAAAGGTCGTTATAAGGACCATTCACTAACTCCGATGCGATTTTTCCGGAATCTTTGTTGCTGACTTTTAAAGGATAATCGTTAACGGCTTTTAACGCGGCCAACCAAACCTCGTCGTAAGTTCCCTCATAGACTCGAGTGTAAAAAAGCTCGGTTTTTGGAGTGGACGAACACCCCAAAAACAACGAAAAAACCCCACTTAAAAATACAAACTTCAAAAAGACTTTAAGAAAAGAAGCCATTTAAAAACCTTCCAAAACGCCATTTATTAGCTATAATTTTAGTTATCACTAATAAAAAGCGCTAATAAACGCTGAAACTTTACTTTTGAGCTCAAAAACATGAAACACCTTGTCGAACAACTGGTATTTAAGCTCGCTGTTTGGTCGTCTCGATGGTTGAAAAAGCACTCCCAAAATAAATGGGAAAAGTTCTCAATTGGCATCGATAAAAATAGACCTCTCACCCTAGGTCGGAACAATTCAAGCGTTTATAAAGCAAATAATGAGACGAGGCTGGAAAGCATTGTAAATAGTGGGTTTGCGGGTGACTTGGGGCGACAGATAAATCCTTCGGTTTCGTTGCCATTGTGGGCACGAGAAATTCCCACGTTTTTAGCTAATCAATTGAGTGACCATACGCGGCGTTCGTACGAAACCGATCTCAAACAGTTCTTTCAATTTTTAGAGGGGCGAATAAGCGCTCGAGAAATAGAATCTTTAAGGCCCGATCACATCATTCTATTTAGAAAATACCTAGAAGAAGGCCGTTTAAACGGAAAAATCATGGAGAAGGCTACGGTGAATCGAAAGTTGGCCGTAGTGAAGAGCTTTTTGAATTGGCTCAAAGTTAATCAGGTCATTCGAGATAATCCAGCTCAACTAGTAAAAGGCTTCCCTCAGAGTCAGGAGTCGGCCCTTAAAGGATTGTCTGATGATGAAGCAAGAAAGCTTTTGAGTCTTCCTAGGAGGAATAGTCGAGCTGGAGCACTTCACTCAGCTGTTCTTCACGTTCTTTTGTATCTAGGTCTTCGAAAAAGTGAACTCTTAGGGCTTAAGATGGGAGATTTAACGGAAGAACGGGGGGTTCCTGTCATCAAAGTAAGAGGGAAGGGACATCGGGTGAGAATCCTTCCTATCACTTATCAAGTCAAAGCAGCTTTAGAGCATTATTTCTTCGCGTGTCGGCGAGATAAGGCTCAGCATGAAGAGCCACTTTTTACGCCGACAAAAAACCCAGTTTCTGGGCAGCTATTAAAGAAAATGCATCCACACGCAATTACTTACATCGTCGTTCACTACGCCAAGAAAGCCGGAATCTTAAAAAAGATCTCTCCCCATTCTTGTCGAGCGACATGTATTTCAAATGCGTTAGATAGAAAGGCCACTCAGAGATCGGTTCAGCATTTGGCGGGGTGGTCTACACCGCTCATGATTCAGCGATACGACAAACGGCGTGAGGATCTTAAAAACTCTGCAGCTTTCTTGGTTGATTATGGAGATGAAGTATGGGGCTAAAAGGTTTTGTATTTATTTTTGCTGTTGGCCTGGTTGCTTTGTTTGTCGGAAGTGTAAGACTGGATTTTAAACCAGCCCCTTTTGGTGGATTACAAGGGACTCTCAATGATCAATTTAATTACATATCAGTTGCAAAAAACTTGATATTTAATGGGAGTTTTGAGAGCAACTCAATCCTTCCATCAGTACTATCTCAGGATGTTAAAACTAATATTTTATATGTTCCAGGCCCTTTTTATGTCTTGGCGCTTTGTTTTTATTTTTTTGGCCTTAATTTTTTTAGTTTAATTTTACCCAGCGCCGCAGGATACATTTTGATTCTGATATCAGTTTATTTTATCTGTCTCAAGTTGTTCAACTTGAAGATTGGAATTATTGCGTCCTTTGTAGTTGCGATATTCCCTTACTTCTTGTTCTATAGCCTCACATCAATGATTGAAATGGAGGTTGTTAGCTCAACCCTCATCTCATTTTTACTCGTACTGTATTGCCCAAAAAATTGTAGGCTTCTCGTAGCTCCGCTTTTGGCCATGTTACCTGTTTGTTTCAGAGAAACGTCAATTGTTGTGATTTTTCCTATGGCTTCAGTGATTTGGAGGGACTCAAGTGGATCCAAAAAAATCAGAGATACAGTCATTTTTCTAATTTTATCTATTATTTTCTTTATTTTAATCATTAAGGGGCCGTTGGGGGGGCGCCCAAGTTTAC
>DDPO01000163.1:0-3950 GCA_002342225.1 Bdellovibrionaceae bacterium UBA2466
AGAATTCAATAATGTCATAAATCGGGCTTTCAGTGCCTTCAAAGGGGACCACACACTGATATTGAAAAAAACCTCTTTTGCCGTACATTCGATTCCAGTGGTTAATCCCATCCAGTGGAAAAAAGAATGGGCGATAGTGCACAAGCTCCGATTTCTTACTGGGATGGGTATAATAATAGAGCGAATTAAAAGTTTTCATTGTTAGCCGATTGAGTAAAAACTCTGGCGCATCAAAGGGAAAAGTTTTGATGCTCTCATTCTTAACCTTTACTTCGGTCACATCTTTCAAAAGCAGGTGATTTCCTCGAAAAAAAACACCCCTACCTAAATTGGCTCCCTCAGAGAGGCAATCCATCCAACCAACTGTGTACTCAAATTTTTTATCCGATTCCTGAGTGAGTTCAAAAAAACGAGCAAGATGACTAAATCTAAGAGTCTCTCGAGCGATCCAAGGCCCTGCAATTTTCTTAAGTTGCACTTCAGCCCAAATAATGACTCCAGTGAGGCCTAACCCACCGACCGTAGCTTTAAACCAGTCGGTGTTTATTTCTGGGCTGCAGATTTTCCGAGAGCCATCGGAACGCAAAAGTTCAAGTGCTCTTACATGACAACCAAACGTTCCAGCCACATGATGATTTTTTCCATGGATGTCATTCGCGATTGCTCCCCCCAAGGTCACAAATTGAGTTCCGGGAACCACTGGTAAAAACCAGCCCTGAGGTACGATATGATCCAAAATCTCTTTTAAAGTTAAGCCGGCTTCAGCTTTTAAGATTCCGGTCTCAGTATCAAGATGAATGAAACGATTCAGTCTATCGGTAGAGATAAGAACGTTTTCATCATTTAAACAGGAATCTCCGTAACTTCGCCCTTGACCAAACGGAAGTACCGCAAGTTGAGGATCTAAACCTTTCACCAATTCGTCGAAGTCCTCAGTTCTTGAAGCTAAACCCCGAACGATTGCTTTAGTTTTAGGATACTTTCCCCAGCTTTCCTTGGTTTCATCCCAAGTGATTTTTTGGTTTAAATTTTCCATGGAAATTCAAAGTTTATTTAACCATTCTAAACACTTAAAATCGAGTGCAATTGCAGTACTCACTGGATTTATGAATTAAAGGTTGTGGTTTCATGGAAGTTTAGCTAGCTTGTAACGCGCAACGGCACAAATAATGGGGTACTCAATGACTTTAAACACATGGCGGACCACTTTATTCTTCTTAATTCTTTTCGTGAGCCCAGTGGCTTACCCAGATTCCGCAAACAAAATACCTGTTTGTGAGGATAAACAGGGGAAATCCTTACCCATCAATGCGTCACAAGTGATCCACTGGAAACACTCAACCGCAAACCAATTCGAAGCGAGGGCCCACATCAAAGGAAAAATTTCTAAGCTTTATCAAACCAAAAATGGCCATCGACACTTTGAAGTAACGTTTAGCGATGGTACTGATGAGGATAGTATCGAAATTGTTTACAACGAAGGTTTTGGTGAAATGCCCAGCGAATTAGAGCTCGATATGAACGCCGAAGCATGTGGAGATTATATTACAGCAACTGCGGCCTCTGGACCCTATCCCCCATCGCCAGATGGTGCGATTATTCATTGGGTTCATGAAAACCCCTCTGGCAAAGGACATCCCGACGGGTTTGTCATTTTAAACGGCTTACTTTATGGTTTTGGACGAAAGGAAAACCATTGAGTTTACCTCCAATTGAACTTCTAGAATCGGTTCACAAATTTCCAGGACCTTACACTTTTAAGATCATTGCTTCAAACGATCAAGAAACAGTAAGCAAGATTCTTGAAGTGATTAAAACTCTTTTGAATCTTGAAGAACTTCCAAAGTACTCAAGCCGACTCTCCGACAGCGGAAAGCATGTGAGTTTAACAGTCGAGCCAACTTTAGAGAAAGCTCAAGAGGTTCATACTATTTATAAAGCACTATTGAAAACCCCTGGGGTGCTTTTACTTCTTTAAAAGTAAACCCAAGTCGTTCCTGTATTTCTCTCATCAAGATGAAAGCGTTTCACATAACTCTGCTTTTTTAAAAACTCATGAACGGCTTGCATGAGAGCACCGGTCCCTACTCCGTGAATAATCTCGACTCGCCCACAATCTGCCATCATCGCTTTGTCCAAAAAAGTCTCGATGTGAGCTAAAGCCTCATGGACCCTCATCCCGTGGAGATCGATTCGCTCGACCGGCTTCTCCTCTAACGAATCTGCTTGGTACTTTTTTTTCTGCCCCACATGGGAGTACTTTTGCCATTGATCCTTAGCCAAAGGCTCTAAATCTTTCGCTGGCCTCACCAAAGTCATAGATCCGCAAACGACTCGGTACTCGCCCGTTTTAAGCTGTTCTAGGACTGTTCCCTCGAGTTTGAGCGATAAAACCTTTACTTTAGTTTGCGGTGCCAATGGCTTCATTTGACTACCCTAACATTCCTAGGTATTCCTGAAAACTCAAAGGACATCGATATGATAGAAAAAAACGACCACTCCGAGTCCAATTTGAGAGTCAATTATGTTCCGGTTAACTCCAAACTTAACTGGGATGAATACTTCATGCTTCAAGCCATGCTGGCTAGCTATAAAAGCAAAGATCCCAATACTAAAGTGGGCTGTGTCATTGTCGATGAGCACCACCATCAGATTTCGATGGGTTATAACGGCACGATTGCCGGCATAGATGAAACGCTTATTCCATGGGGAAATAATCGTGAAGTGCCATTAGAGCATCAAAAATACGGTTACGTGATTCATGGCGAAGCTAATGCAGTTTCGCACGCAAAAGGGAACCTCGCCGGAGCTCGGGTTTACGTCACTCTTTTCCCCTGCAACGAATGCGCAAAATTGCTGGCTAGCCATCGAGTTAAAGAAATCATCTATCTTTCGGATAAGTATGCTGAAAGCCAAGAAACTCGAATCGCAAAAAAGATCTTTCAGATGTCGAATATTTCCTATCGGCCTCTGACCCTGAGTGAGGCCTCTTTGGACAGCTTAAGTGTCTATTTGAAAATGCTTATCAAAAAATAAAGTAGCCGATTGTTTTACCCCCCAGCAAAACAACCAGCTACTTTGACTGACTATGGTTATTAAGGTGTTATTATAATTGTTGCTGATGTCTCGCAAGTTCTTTCAACCCCGCCTGGCAAAAGACTCTTGGCTGTTACTTTCATCTGGAAGTCGTTTGGACGAGGCAGCCCAGGAATAAGAGCATCAACTCTTAAAACGAATGTATTGCCTGTTTGGTGGGTGGTAGTCCTATACGCCTCGTGCGAATTATTCAAGCCTACAGCACCTGTAAAAACGACTTCCTCACCCGTTGCTCTATTCCAATCATCCATGGCCACGATGTTATAGGTCGACGACGTTTGATATTTAAGACTTGCAGCTCCAACAATTCTGCAATTGAGAGGTTTTAAGAACATAATGTTCACAGTTTGACTAAACTGACTTAGAATTCTTCCAGAACTGTCAGCCGGTAGAACTTTCAATCTGAGTTCGCGATTTTCGACTGTGTTTGTGGTTTCGCTTGTGCTTTTAACTTTAATTCGTCCGCCCTCCCAGCGAGCGCTATACCCAGAGGCGAGGCTTCCGTTTGGATTTTCTACTCGAAGCCGATAACTCATGCTCGCACCATTTGCAAAAACTGGAGTTAAAGAAATTTCTGCATTAGGAGCTGCGTACCGAGCCCCTGTGAAGTTTAATTTCAAATTCTCAACCGTTAAATTAGCAGATGTACATGTAATTTCTCGCGGAGAAGTTGTAGATGTTCTCTCAAACACTGTTGCAGAAACCGTTTCTGTACCCTCATAATTAAAAACGAGATTACCAGTTGCAGAAGTTATAATCGTTTCAGCAGACTCCAGTGCTGCTTCACTTCCTCCACCAAATATTCTGCCTAAGGTAATCTGTCTTCCAATGCCTGCATTGATTCGAACATTGAA
>DDPO01000163.1:4020-9160 GCA_002342225.1 Bdellovibrionaceae bacterium UBA2466
TCGTAGGAAACGGATTCATTGTAGTTGTTGGATAGTAATCAATGTTTTGGTTACTTCGAGCAGTCCTTGGCGATTCCATTCCACAGCCAACCAGTAAAGTGATTGAGAAAGCGATTAGGCTTAAGTTTTTTAAGGTCCTAGTCATAGGGGGTCTCCTGTTGTTAACCATAGTTTGAAACTTAAATTCTTTGATTTTTATAAATTGCAATCACCGGGCCCAAGTTAAGACATTGAGAATTCGCTTTAATTATCCCTTTATTTTCAATTTCTTAGCTTTTTACTGTCAGTTTTTTAGACATCTGAACCAAGAGTTTCTCTTGTGTGTATTCAAAACTATCTTTTAAAAAACTGACACCTGCCGAACTTTTTTTCACTGGAACCCAATCCCTATCTGTGGCAAACCCAATCTATGGACCAGCAGATTGTCTCTTCGCTCAAACTTGATCGGTTATTATCGGAGCCCAAGCTCGACTTTCCTCGTGGCGTGGCTCCTAAGATTCTTCTAAACCATGTCAAAAACACAGCCCCTTTTGTTTTTTATGATAGTTTCTGTGCAGGCCCCAACCATCGATACCTGAAAATTCTTCGCCATATTGATCATTGGTTAGAAAAGTTTCCAGAGACACAGCTTGATCATGCCCATTACTTCGAACTTTGTGTAGCAGCTCACTGGGGAACCGTAGCCACTTTTGTTCCCACCGATGTCGATAATCAGATCCGCTCAAAACTTTGGCATCCAGCCCTTCCTCTAGAAACGCTTTTTGCGATGGTGGACTTAGTAGAAGAAGCTCTCACTTGGGACTCAACTCAAGTATCAACTCGTTGGGTAAAGAGCCCCATTTCCCAAAACTTTTTAAGCGGTCATCACGGAGAGTGGTTTAGTATTGCAGTTGCAGCTTACGGAGCACTTAGAAGTCGCCATCCGGAAAGAGCCGAATTTCTTTCAAACGCTATTTTAAATGAACTTAACCGACAGCTCACCGTTTTTAATGAATATAGAACAGTGAAAGACGGAATCGGTTCATTGAAAGCGGCAACCATTGTCGCTCACAATGCCGGCGACTTAGTAAGAGTGATGGATATGTGGAGTTTTGATTCAGACGACAGGCTGAGAAAAGGCTATCAAGAGATCGAGTCTAGCAATCACATGAATGGTGCTTTTTCGGTGCTGAGTTTTTTGAATAAACAATATATGGCCGTTGAAAACCATCGAAACTTCGCCTTAAGAAAACCGAAATGTTTAAGACATCAACCGAGCCTTTTGTTACCTTTAGGACCGTTCTTTGATGATTGGGGCAAACAAGTGGCCCAAAACCCTGAGCTTAGCGAATTTGAACTTGGAGAGATCACTGAAGCCCTTTTCGACGGATGGGTTTATCTTGAAAACACAGTAGGCTATGCTCGAGCTTTGGCAGGTATGGAAATGGGAATTCAAGGAGGACTTTCTCAACTTTGTAAGCTTGTGCCCTCCAAAATGGCGAAACAACTTTCCTCTGGAAAACTACGAACTTTGACTAGCACTTCTCAAAATCGCTTTGAAAATCAGTGGAATCAATTCGGACTAAAACTACTTTAAGAACTTTGCGTGGAACTTGATGTGGTCCTCAATAAAAGTGCTGATGAAATAATAACTGTGGTCATAGCCTTTTTGATATCGCATCTCTAATCTGACTTTAGCCTCGCGACAGGCCTCTTCAAAATTTTGGGGCTTAAGAGAAGTTTGTAGAAACTGATCTTCTGTTCCCTGATCAACTAAGATGGTTCGGTCATAGCCCAAACTTTTAACAAGACAACAAGCATCGTAAGATTCCCAAGAAGAGACATCGTTGCCTAAATAGTTTCTGAACGCTTTTTCACCCCACGCTACTGCCGCAGGATTCGTAATGGGAGCAAAGGCCGAAACCGAACGATATTTTTTTGATTCTCGAATTCCAATCACTAAAGCCCCATGTCCGCCCATCGAGTGGCCAAAAATACTCTGACAGTCGGGAATAACTTTGAAGTTCTTTTGAATCACTTGAGGCAATTCATGAACAACGTAGTCGTACATTTGATAGTTTTTCTTCCATGGTTCTTCAGTCGCATTGACATAAAACCCAGCCCCTTGCCCGAAATCCCAGTCGGGCCCTTTTCCAGGAACTTGCTCCCCACGAGGACTCGTATCGGGCGCTACAAGCATTACACCGTGCTCGGCAGCAAATCTTTGTGCATTCGCTTTGATCGTAAAATTCTCTTCAGTGCAAGTAAGACCCGAGAGCCAGTAAAGAACAGGAACAGGCCGAGTCTCAGCCTCTTTTGGAGCAAAGATCGAAAATTTCATGAGACATTGGTTACTTTTCGATTCGTGAGAGTAAAAACCTACTCTACCCTCGAAAGCTTTATGAGAGCTCATCGTATTAAGCATGGATAACTTTCTAAAATAATACTACCGAACGGATACTTTTCCCCTCGTGCATGAGATGAAAAGCATGGTTGATCTCTTTGATGGGCATTGTGTGTGTTACCATCTCATCAACTTTAATTTCTTTTCTTAAATATCTGTCAACCAGTTGGGGCACTCCGGTTCTACCTTTAACACCACCGAAAGCACTTCCCTTCCAAACTCTACCGGTAACCAATTGAAACGGGCGGGTTGCAATCTCTTGTCCTGCTCCCGCAACGCCGATGATGACCGATTCTCCCCAACCTTTGTGGCAACATTCGAGCGCCTGACGCATTAATTGAGTGTTTCCAACGCACTCGAAAGAATAATCCACTCCTCCATCGGTCATTTCAACGATCACTTCTTGAATGGGGCGATCAAACTTTTTAGGATTCACAAAATCAGTTGCACCTAGTTGTTTTGCGAAATCAAATTTATCTTCATTGATATCAACTGCGATGATTTTTCCAGCTTTTGCCAAAACTGCACCTTGAATAACGCTAAGACCAATTCCGCCCAAACCAAAAACTGCAACACTACTTCCCGGAGTTACTTTAGCTGTATTTAAAACAGCCCCTATTCCCGTCGTGATTCCACAACCCAAAAGACCCACTTTGGTCAAATCTGCGGCTTTATTGATCTTGGCAACAGCAATCTCTGGAAGGACAGTGTACTGTGAAAAAGTAGAAGTCCCCATGTAGTGATGAATCATTTTTCCATTTTTAGAAAAGCGACTTGTTCCGTCGGGCATGACTCCTTTACCTTGAGTTAAACGAATAGCACTACATAAATTACTTTTTCCGGATCGACAAAACTTACACTCCCCACATTCGGGGACATAAAGTGGTATGACATGATCACCCACAGCAACACTTTTAACTCCTGAACCAATTTCTTCAACAACTCCCGCCCCTTCGTGTCCTAAAACGCAGGGAAACAACCCCTCGGGATCAGCTCCTGAAAGGGTGTAAGCATCGGTATGACAAACTCCTGAAGCTACAATCCGAACTAGAACTTCACCCGCTTTGGGCCCTTGAAGATCGATTTCTTCAATCTCTAGTGGCTGCCCTTTTCCCCAAGCGACGGCTGCGAGTGTTTTCATGAATGACTCCTCTCAAGTTCAGATTGCGATGATTCACGGTGACGTTCTCTCATTCCTTTTGGAACGAGTGCTCGATAAGCCAAAGCACACCACTCGGCACTTTCTTGGCCCCAGAGGTTTGCAATTTTTTGATAGAAGGGCGGCTTGTGTTCAAAAGCTACAGGGCCAAGACGTTTAGCTAAATGAAAAGCTTCACGAGCTTTTTTTCTATAGCCCAGCTCGAACAGATCCGAACCCAATTTTGCAGCTTTCCTAGCCAGAGTGGGAAAATATTGCGACGGAACCTCAGCAGATAAAAGTTCAAGAGCTTTGACTGCATCCCCCAAAGACTCATCTCTTTTCTGGCTTCGGCTTTCAGGTCTTAAGCGAATACAAACTAAAGGCTCTAAAATAAGTTCAAACTTGACTCCAGAATTTGCTAATCGCACATGAAAATCAAAATCTTCCGATTGCCAAAGCGCCTCACGATATCCACCTAACTTCAAAACAGTTTCTCGTTTGTAAGTTCCTGAAGGCACCAACATAAATTTTTCAATACAAAAAGGTAAAAGCTTTTCAGGTGAGTTTACTTCATGAAGTCCCAAAACCTCTTGAGCCACCAACTTTCCATCTTTATAGGAACTGACTTCCGTAAAAATAGCTTCACAAGGTGTCGAGATCATGAGTCGGCGAATACGTCTAGCCCAGCTCTCAGAGAACCAATCATCAGCGTCATGAAAGTGAACAAACTCTCCGCGAGCCTTGTTTAAAAGAAAATTTCTGCCGTATGCAGGCCCTTTGGATGTCTCTTCGCGATAAACACGAGCAAACATCCCTTTGGGAACATACTTTTGAGGTGGGTATTCGGAAGCATCATCAAAAATAAGAATTTCATCACAGGGGTCTAATTGCCCTGCGAGAGACTTCAAACACTCTGTTAAAAGCTCTTTTTCATTGTGATAAGTAATTAGAATACTTAAAGAACGACTCATTGTTTCTGCCAAGGCTCCAAAAAATGTCTGACTAACTCATCAAAACTATCAAACTGCATACAGGGCCTGGAACTGACTCCAAACCCGTAATTCACATGAAAATAGGGGACTCCGGCCAGCACGGCCGCTTCATGGTCCCCAGCTGTATCTCCTACATAGACGGGCTTTTGTAAACTATTTCTCTCAATCACGAGTTTGATATTTTCCCCTTTGGGCCTTCGGGTATTTCCATGACATTCGGTATCTTTAAAGAGGGTTTTTAAGCCTGTGTGTTTAAAAAAGGTATCAAGGTAGGGTTGCTGACAATTACTGACTATAAACAACTCATATTTCTCAGAAAGCCGAAGAAGCCCCGCTTGAACTCCTGGATACAAGATGGCACCCATTTGAAGGATGATCTGGAGCTGCTCTTTGAAACACTCTTTAGCGGCAACATCCCGTTTATCTTGGGTCATTTCTGGAAAAAACTTTTCAAATATTTTTGCGATCGGTAGCCCCATCATTTTACCGATGTCTTCTGGAGTCAGTGGCTCTCTTTGAATATCAACTCTCTTTAGAGCTGTATTCCAGGCATTTGCACAAGCTGTCGTTGAATCCCACAAAGTGCCGTCTAAATCAAAGATCAAACTGTCATGAATTCGATGA
>DDPO01000163.1:9180-9830 GCA_002342225.1 Bdellovibrionaceae bacterium UBA2466
AGTTGCCAAGCAGCTTTGAATTCTCTTCGACTTCTCTTCATCTCTTTTTTCAAAATTTTCATCTTTTCTTGAGAACGCTCCTTGACCCCTGCTTTCATTGCCAAATAATCAGCTCGCATTATCTTCCATTTTCGACCCGCTTCTTCTACTTTGATACGAAACGGATGAATAGCTTCTGCAGGAATTCCTTCTCTGATTAATCTTTTTTCCTCCATCACTACTCGAGCTTTGATGATCGTCTCTTGGGAGATTCTTTTTAGGTTTGATGCTGATCCGATGGAAGCTAGAAATCCCACTATCCACTTGGTCGGATCCCAATCAAACCAACGAATGCCGTTTCTATAGTCTGACTGAAACTGATGATGAAAGTTGTGATATCCCTCACCGAAAGCTAAAAAGGCCATCAAATAACTATCACGAGCAGAATGTTCGTCACTGTAGGGCTGTTTTCCTAGAGTATGGCAAAGAGAATTGATGAAAAAAGTAGAGTGATTTGTCACCACAAGCCTAAGTGCCGCTGCAATTAGAAATCCACCGATAGCAGAGCCAAGCCAATATCCAATGAGCGTTGGGAAAATAACGCCCATCCCGAAAGCTACGAATAAGTAGTATTTGTGTTGAAGAAAAACCAATTTGTCATTCAATAAATC
>DDPO01000163.1:9851-22213 GCA_002342225.1 Bdellovibrionaceae bacterium UBA2466
GCGTACCAAAACCCTTGATTGATATTGTAAGGATCTTTATCTGTATCAACATATCGATGATGTCTTCGATGATCGGTGGCCCACTTTAAAACCGAGCCCTGAAATGCCCCCCCTCCAAAAAGTAAGAAAAGAATTTTTACCCAGCTTCTAGCAGAATAACTTCTGTGAGCGAATAGTCGGTGATACCCACCCGTGATTGAAAGAGATGTGGCTGCTCCTAAAACCAAAGCAAACAGCCAAATTTTCCATTCGAATCCGTGAGAGTATAAATAGTACGGAACGAGTGAGACGACGATTAGGGGGCTCGCTACCAAATAAATGATATTGGGCCAGTATAATTTACGATTTTGAGGAATTAAAAAAGAGGGACCGACAAGCTTTTCCATAGGTGTACTCCAGGAGTCAAATCTTACTCTTCGCGGACTCAAGGGTACAGTTAAAAAATGGTCAAGTTTACGAGTGAAAACAGTCAAACCCGTTGAGCATTGCTTCAAATTTTGGTAATCGGTGTTTAACTCAGATTAGGAGACTCGTTATGTTAAAAGAAGGCGACAAAGCACCCAGTTTTTCCCTCGTTAGTGACAGTGGAGAACTTGTTTCTCTTAAAGACTTTAAGGGCAAAACCGTCGTGCTCTATTTTTACCCGAAAGATATGACACCTGGTTGCACCCAAGAGGCCTGTGATTTTAGAGATAGCCAAGGAAAATATAAAAAAGCAAAAGCAGTTACCCTAGGTGTCAGCAAAGATTCCGTGGAACGCCACGTCAAATTCAGAGATAAGTACGACCTCAATTTTCCCTTATTATCCGATGAAGATGGTAAAGTGTGTGAAGCTTATGGAGTGTGGAAAGAAAAGTCTCTCTATGGGAAAAAGTTTATGGGCATTGAACGAACCACTTTTATTATTGGACCCAATGGAAAAATTGAGAAGATCTTCTCAAAAGTAAAAGTCAAAGGCCATTCCGAAGAGGTTCTGGACGCAATATAAATTATGGCCACCAAAGAAAATATTATTTACGCTTTAGATGCCGACTCTTTAGCCAAAGCAACCCCTTATATTGAGGCTCTTGCCCCCTATGTGGGTATGTTTAAAGTTGGGCTTGAGCTCATCACATCCCAAGGGGCCCCGACGGTGATCCACCATATTCATCGACTGGGTGGCCAAATTTTTTTTGATGGAAAATTTGACGATATCCCCAACACAGTAGGAAGAGCTTCTCGAATTGTTTCGAGTATGGGGGTTAAAATGTTCAATGTTCATGCGAGCTGTGGTGTAGATAGCATTAAAGCGGCTGCTGATAACAAAGGAAACTCTCTACTGTTAGTCGTCACAGTTCTGACTTCGACGTCGGATGAAGAATCTCAACGAATTTTTGGTTCTCCAGCTCATGAAAAAGTAATCCAATTTGCTCAAAATGCGAAAGCTGCTGGGGCTGACGGAATCATATGCTCGCCTCAGGAGCTTGAACTTCTAGCTCAACTCCCAGAGCTGAGGGACCTTTTAAAAGTAACTCCAGGAGTTCGACCCGAATGGGCCGAAGCTAACGATCAAAAACGAATCCTCACACCTGCCCAAGCTATGAAAATGGGAGCCACTCATCTTGTGATTGGCCGACCCATCAGCAATCCCCCGAGAGGCATAGGGAATCCTGTAGATGCTGCGAAAAAGATTTTAGAAGAGATCATCAATTGTTAACCCGAGAAGAAATTAAGAATATTTTTGTTAAAGCCGAAGCTTTCATTTTTGATAGCCACATCATATACACTTCGGGAAAACATGGAAAAGCCTACGTCAATAAAGATGCCCTCTATCCTCACACTGAACTCACAAGCCTTCTCTGCAAACAAATAGCTCTACACTTTCAGGCAAAACAGATTGATGCAGTTTTAGCGCCGGCACTGGGAGGAATTATTCTTTCTCAATGGACGAGCCATCATTTAAGTCAACTTACTGGTAGAGAGGTTTTGGGAGTCTATGCTGAGAAATCCAGCGAAAATGAAAGCTTTGTCATCAAAAGAGGTTATGACTCTCTTATCAAAAACAAAAAAGTTTTAGTGATTGAAGATATTTTAACGACTGGAAAGTCTGTAAAAAAAGTGATTGAAACAGCCAGAACCATCCCCTGTGAGGTCGTCGGAGTTGCAGCTCTTTGCAACCGTGGGGGAGTCACAAGTTCCAGCATTGGTGGTGTTCCGGAACTCTTCTCTTTGTTGGAGGTTACTTTAGAAACCTGGGATCCCTCAGACTGTCCCATGTGCAAAGAACATACTCCAATTAACACTTCGGTAGGAAAAGGGAAGAGTTTGACCTAGTAGCGATTGGGACTCGAACCAACTCCAACAATACTACAAGCCTGAATCACGTTTAAACCCAAACTCTCTGCTTTTTCAACGAGCTCTTCGCTCTCAGAGCCGGGATTCAGCCAAACCTCTTTGCATTTAACTTTTGCGACATCTTCAACGACCTGAAGACCAACTTTTGGGGGCAAATAAAAACTCACCATATCGAGCTCTTTTTCAGGAACTTGGAGAATCGAATGATAAACTTTGTGCCCCTCGATTTCGTTTAGACTCGGATGAATGGGATAAACTTTATAACCCTTATCTGCAAAAACTCTCACGGCTTTATTTCCAAATTTGTTTCGATCCTGACTAGCTCCGATAATAGCAATTGTTGGCATCTAAGACTCCTTACAAGTATTTCACAATAGATAAACCCAAGAGCACCCATCCTACTAGAAAACTCACCCCGCCGATGGGAGTAATAGCACCAAGCCACTTTATTTGCGTAAAGGCCAAGAGATACAAGCTTCCAGAAAATACTGCTACTCCCAATCCAAAAGCATAACCGGCCGCCTTCAAAAGGGGGGCTTCTCCATTTTTCAACAACAATACTCCCACAAGCCCCAGAGCAAAGGCATGAAAAAATTGGTATTGAACTCCTGTGTTAAAAACCGAAAGTTGATAATCACTAAACTTCTGCTTTAGAGCATGGGCTGCGAAAGCACCAAGAGCAACCGAAAGAAAACCTAAAAAACTGCAGACACTTAGAAAACATTTAGCCATCTCTATTCTCTCCAAAAACTAGGTGTACCTCAATCACGATTGCGAGGCCAGTATTTTTAGGGGATCAGCAAATCTCGTCGGGGCTCCTCCCAAGGAGGAATAAATTGGGGGCATACTTTGGGATGTTCAGGAACTACCATTTTTGAAAAATTTCCACGATTTCCAGTTTCAAATCTCAAATCTGCAAAAGCGATATTCTCTTTATCGCGATTCCAGAAGGGAGCTCGCACGAAACGCAGTTGAGCCTTTATCAAACAGTTTTTACTATGCAGTTCTCTCAACTCAGCCAAAGAATATTTCATTTGGGTCGTCCAAATGACCTGAGGGTGCTTTTTCTCAAAATCTTTTTGTTTTGAAACAAATGATAAGCACTCTTCAGGTCGATAAAGATTCGAAAATATTGAAATCACGCCTCGGCGCAGTCGATACTCTGTTTTCTGGGGAGCTGTCTCGACAGTCACAATTTGCCAACAGATGGGGTTCGATGGAAAAGGTGACAAAATGACATCATTAACTACCACTCCAGGCTGTTCCTTTTCGAAATTATCCCGAACTTCGCGCTTTAGCCACTGAGACTCCAAAAGAAAAACTAGAAAAACAAGAATCAGGGCTACATAGCAAGTCATCAATCGCGTGTGATTTCCAAAAACTAAAAAAACCAAAACTAGAAACACAGTCCACAAAGTCACAAAAGTCGCGATTGCGTAAGGAACATACCCCGTGAGCCAAACCAATCCCAATCCCCCTAAAACCAGCGAAACTACCAGCATCCTGAGCCAACGATTTACCGTAGCGAAAAAGATCAAGGGTAAAAGAGTCATCCAAATCCAAGGCTCAACTATAAACATCATGTCTGCATAAAACCAACCGTTATAAAAAGGCCAAAAAGGATGAACCCCGTATTGATTTAAAGAGTCGAGAAGAAGATGCAAAGTGACCCCTAAAAAGGAGAGAAGTGTCATCCCGATGATCTCAGTTCGTTCCCAAGATATTTTTTTGGTTCGACCCAGTATCCAAAACCCCGAAAAAATTAGGGCAACTTGTAGAGGAATCATGACAAATGTATGAGTATGACCTCGATGGTGGAGTAAATACTGGAGTCGAGAGGGCTTCAAAAACATGGCATAGATAAAATCGAGATCACAAAAATTATTCGCTATAAAAGCGGTCAGCCAAAAAGAGATTTTAGTTCTTCTAGAAGCAGCTAAATCTGGATTTTTTATTCTAAGAGCTGCAAGAGCCGACTCTGCAGTCAAAAGGCCCACTAAGGAATGGGTGATGTTATCCATGTGAATTCCAAAATTTGATTTTGATCAACGGTACCTGAGTGCTGATAAGAAAGCCGCATAACTCCAAGTCAAATCCCTAGCCCCTTGCATATAACCACTCTCTCGATTGATCTGCTCCGACATCGAGCCGCTACCATCAATATGATACTTAACTCTTTCAAGAAAAGCGTCCCCTTTTCGACGAATGGCTTTTATGGTTTGTAAATATTCAGGAGACCCTTTTTTATAAGCCGTATGTTTTTCTCGGCGAGGTGTGAGCTCCTGATAAAAATTTCGATTGATGGAATTGATCTTTATCTCGGGTTTCATCTCAAGCTCTTGAGCGAGCCGAAAATAGAACTCAGCAAAGGCAGTTGTATTAATGAACCAGGGGTTTCCTGTTCCGCCGCTGCTGTAGCCATCATAGCGATCTTCTGGGTAACGACCTATCGCAATTCCAGGCTGACCATTTCGATTGATGGGATAGAGGCGATAAAAAACGTCTTCCAAAGCCTTCACAGTTGCCAGCACACGATCGCTTGAAAAAGTAAAAACTCCCTCTGGAGTGTAACCATGCAACACTCCAAGAACGACCGCCGAATCAAGTTCACTAAACTTATAATCCAGTCCATCATCTCGGTCTAAAGTGCTTACTAAAATTCTTTTATTAGAATTCCAGTGTCTTTCGATTTCAGTTTCCATCTCAAGCGCTTGCGCCAAATACCAATGGCCTGCTTTGGGATCTCCTAAAGCTTCGGCAAGCTCCGCACCTTCTCTAAGACTTCGATACTGAACCATGCGAGTATGAAAATGGTGCCCTTTGACCTCTTCCCAAAGTTCGAAAGAGGTATTTCTCCAGTGGCTCGCAACGTACTCAAGGTCTTGCTTGATGACCGAATTCGATGAGCCGTCATAAAGCATTTCTCTGACGAGACTTTCTTTCCCTTCCTTTAGCCAAACCTTGGCCAGAGAAATTAAAGTCGATGATCGAATAGCTGGTCCGTCGTCTTGGGGTCGCCCCCAACTCTCCATGTAAGCAGTACCGTCGACATTAAACTTGGGCTCTCCCAAGCCACCACTGAGGTTAGGGGTCTTCTGATTCAGCTTTGAAAAGTTGATGTAATCCACCAACATCTCAAAATACTGGTTTTTCAGATCAGGACGAAAAGCGGTTTGATATCTCGCTACAATTTCGCTCATCACCAAACCAGCATCTCGAACCCAGTGATAATAATAATTGGGACTCGCCTGCGAAGGAGATGCCAAAACGGTCCCTTTCACAGTGCCCGAAGCAGAAATGTTTCTTAAAAGCTTATTTAGGGCGATGGGCTCTTCATAAGTGATCCAATCGTCTATTTGGACCTTCCCAAAAACTCCAAGCGCCCAGACACGATCAGATAAGCTTAAAAAACTGAACACTACAAAAGCGATCCTAATTTTCGCTAGCCTGTTCATAAAGAATCCCATAACCAGAGCGATAAACTAACCGATTCCTAACAAAATTGACTACCAAAAAGGTGAATTTTTTTTAGATGCAACGCATCTTGTTATAACTTATTGGTAAAGGGTCTAATGTTTTGATTTTAAAGGAAAACGACAAATGAAAGTCGAACCTTCCCTTGGGGCACTTTGGACGGACACAGTTCCTTCATGTTTTTGAATAATATGTTTTACGATCGAAAGCCCTAAACCGGTTCCCCCTTGTTCTCTGGAGCGCGCTTTATCTACGCGATAGAACCGTTCGAAAAGGCGAGGATGATGTTCAGCAGGAATGCCGACTCCGGTGTCTTTTACTTTTAAAACGACTTCATTCCCTTCACGTTCCCAAGTCACAAAAACATGCCCTCCTTCAGGAGTATATTTGTGGGCATTATCAATCAAGTTAATCAACACTTGCTCTAGGCGATTTGGATCCGCAAGCACCTCTTTTTGATTACACGTCCAATCCAGAGTTTGCTTTTTATTTCTAAATTTAACTTCCATGGACTTCGAGAGTCGACTCATTATATCTTCAGTCTGCACCAACTCCTTGTGGAAAACTTCGTTTGATTCAATTGAGGAAAGGTCTAAGAGATCTCCCACGAGATTCATTAAACGCTCTGCATTTCTGGATATTTTAAATAAAAATTCTTGAGTCGACTCCTCTTTAAGATTCTCAGGATCTTTTCTGAAATCATCAATCAAAGTTTCTGTATAGCCCTTGATCGATGTCAGAGGAGTTCGTAATTCGTGAGAAACATTCGCAACGAAATCTATCCTCATTTGCTCAGCTGTTTTTAGCTCAGTCACATCATGAAAAATTCCAAGAGCACCATAAATCACAAGCCCAGAGCGACTCAGTGGAGAAACTGACAAACTGAAATACTTTTCTTGTCCTGAAGCGATTCTATATTTAAAGGGATGTGGCAAAGAGCTTCGCCCTTCAACAAGAGCTAAATCAAAAGCTTTCACAATTTCAACATCCTCAAAAATTTCTCTCAAACGCAAAAACTTGGGCACTCTTCCCTGCCCAAAAACAGTTTCGAATTTCGTATTAAAAAATATGGGGCGGCCTTCTTTATCAACGGCCAAAATAGCATCGGAGATGGCACTCATAACGGTCTCAAGCTCACCCTCTTCAATGCGAAGATTTTGATTTGCCACTTCGTACTTTTTTTTCAAGTCTTCGATCTGATCTTTTAAAGCTTGTCGTTCTGAGTTTTGTTTCGATTGAAAGTATAAAAAAAAGGCAGCAACGATTAGAGAAATAAAAACGAAAACAATCAACACCTACTCACTCCCTACAAAGCAGTAGCAACACGATAACCTACACCGCGAATAGTTTCGATCAAAGAACCATAATCTCCGAGTTTTTTCCGCAAGCCAAAAATATGGGTATCAATCGCTCTATCAATGACACTGACCCCTTCTCCCTGTACCAACTCAATCAATCGATCACGAGTTAGTACTCGACCTTGATTTCTCATCAAAGCGTAGAGCAGTTTAAATTCTGAAGGTGTGAGTTCGGGGTTAGCCCTTCCGCACTTAACTTCATGAGTTTCACAATCAATCAACAAATCTCCAATTTGAATCCTGTTTCCTTCAGCTTCTACTTCTGTTTGATGGGCTCTTCGGAACAACGCCCTCACACGAGCCAAAAATACGGATATATCAAAAGGTTTAGTTAAGTAATCGTCAGCTCCCACTTCCAAACCGAGAACAATATCGGCCGCCTGAGCTCTGGCCGTGACCATCAAAATACAGGTCCCTAAAGGTATCAACTTATCACTTCTTAATTTTTTGCAGAGATCTAAACCTGACATCCCGGGTAACATCCAGTCTAAAACAAGAAGGGAGTATTGATTCTTGCGGATTCGATCCATGGCCTCTTCCCCATTATCGACCACTTCTACTTCACAACCCTCGCGTTTCAAATGAAGCAGCATTAAATCGGCAATATCTCGTTCATCTTCAACAATGAGAACTCGTTCTTTTTGTGGCATTACGACCTCCGGGGCTCGCCCTTAAGTAAAATCTAGATCCTATATCAAGGCAGGTCTCGTCAAGATTTGATTAGTTTTTTAAAGGAGGGGGCTGCTTCGACGTCCAAATTTCGGGGGGAGTGTCGAAGCAGCCCAAAGGAAAAGTTGGCTTGTACTTATTGGTTCAACTTCACTGTACTAGACGAACCACTTAAAGATTTTGTGACAAAAATCCTTTAAGAATCGGTAGATGAGGTCGTTTGAAATAAGCGCGGTGCATCGAGACGAGTTCAGAGAACATTCTAGCCGAGGGGCGGACTATTCGATTGAGCGTTGAATAATCGACTTCTATGAGTCCAAAGCGGGGTCCATACCCTTTGATCCACTCAAAGTTGTCTAACAAAGACCAGTAAAAATACCCTTGAACGGGTGCCCCCTGCTCCATCTCTCTAGCAATTTCGATTAAATGTTGGACTAGGTATTTTCCTCGCTGTCGATCCATTCTATCTGCTATTCCATTTTCGGTAATGTAGATAGGAAGGCCGTAGCTTTTTGCTTGGCGAATCATTTTTCCGATTCCCGTTGGGTGAATGGCCCAATCCAAATCTGACTTTTCCTCTGTTGTCTTAGAAAATTTAACTTGAACAGGAAAATCAGCTTCAAAATCTCTCGCTGGTCGCCAGTTTAAATAACCCTTGGTGTAGTAGTTAATGCCTAAATAATCACAAGTAAGCCTTCCCAATGCTTCATTCACTTGAGGAACGCTCGGAATCAACCATGGAACTCCGAAGTTTTGTTTTTGGCCAGTAATAGCCTCTAACCATGAAAGATTGAAAAAGCGATGACAAAAGAGCGAGAGAATCCTTTCGATTGGATGCCATCGGCGAGATGGAAAAAAGTCGACCATATTATTAGCGATACCGACTTGCAAGGGTTCTCGAGCCCAAGGTCCTTTGCGATTTTTTACTTTCCTATGAATCAGGTCGTACGTACGGACATGGCTTTTTAAGAGTTGGTAACTCACCTGTGAAACCTTTTCGGGTTGAAACTCTCCAGGAGGCATAAAACTGCCTAAATACTGCCCTACAGCTAAAACCATAGGTTCGTTGAAAGTGCACCAAAGAGGAACTCTTTCCCCGATCACTGAAACTACTTTGTCGACGTATTTTAAAAATTTTTCAGTAGAATTACTCTGGAGGAAACCACCTTTTTCGGTGAACCAAAGAGGAGAGGTAAAGTGGTGAAGAGTCACCATAGGTTTAAGTTGAAGTCTTTCGCACTCAAAAACCAGCTCTCGATACCACTCCATAGCCCGAAGATCCCAGTTTCCCTCTGAAGGTTCTATTCGAGACCATTCAATAGAAAAACGGTACGCATTCAAACCCAATTCGTGAGCCAAATTCAGATCTTCTTTAAAGAGATTCCAGTGGTCGGTGGAACGGCCAGAGACTTCTTTATTTTCTACTTTGCCCAGTTGCTCCCAAGCCCACCAATCGTTGTAAATATTATTACCCTCGATTTGATGGCTACTCGTCGCAGCCCCCCAGAGGAATTCAGGTTGATTGGACATGGCTCGATGAAATAAGAGGTCGATTTTTAATAAAAGTTGCGACAACAACTGCAATAAAGACGATTCCGCTACCAATCCAAAAGGGTAAAGCGATCCCTCTTTCAAACAAAAGCCCAGCTAACGACGGGCCTATAACTCTTCCCAAAGCTGCTAAAGATTGCCCCATTCCTAGAACTCCACCCTGTTCATCTTTATCAACGGATTGAGACAATAAACTTGAGAGTGATGGATTGGTTAAACCGCTTCCGATGGCAGAAAAAACTGCCCACCCCAGCATCAATTGATAAGTACCTATTTGTCCTATCAGAGGAACAATGGCCAGAGCGGATCCTACTATCGAAATACCCGAAATGAGCAAACGTCTTTCACCGAATTTTTTCACCAACCTGCCGATCAGTCCCCCTTGGACAATGGTGGCCGTAACTCCCACCATGATAAGTACATAGGCTGTCTCTGCAGCAGACTGTTTAGCTCGAAGTAAAGAATCCCCTCCGGGAACAGCAGGATGCCACACAGCTTCGATAAAAAGCCCAAGAACTTGCTCCATCATGGAAAAAGCAGAGATATAAAGCAAATAAACCAAAAAAAGCTGGGGGACATTAGGGTGACGTGCCGCATGTTTAAGAGCAGCCCAAGAAAACCCTGGACGATGCTCCGTAAAATCTTTTTTTGTACTTTGCGTTTTCTGAGGACAAGTTTCAGGCAAATTGATCCAAGCAAAAACAAAATTAAAAAGTCCGAGTCCCGAAGCTACAAAGGCCGGTAGAGAGAGAGCCACTTGTCCAAAAAAACCACCGAGTGCTGGCCCCAAAATAAACCCCAAACCAAAAGCAGCTCCGATAATTCCCATTCCCTTCGCTCGAGACTCAGGTGGAGTGCTGTCGGCAATGATAGCTTGAGCAGCTCCGATGTTGGCACTTCCAAATCCAGCTAACATTCGAGCAAGAAAAAGCACTTTCAAATTATCTGCTAATCCAAAAATGAGATATCCGAGACTTGCGCATGCAATACTCAACAACATCACAGGTCTTCGTCCAATGCGATCAGAGAGTCTTCCCCAAAACGAACCGAACAAAAACTGCATCAAAGAAAATGAAGCACCCAATAATGTGACAGTAGTGGGTGAAGCCCCTAACTTTTCAGCATAAAAAGGTTGGATCGGAATAATGATTCCAAAACCCACAAGATCGAGAAAAACTGTCAGAAAAACCAGAAATAAAATTTTTTTGTTGCCTGTTTCTGGTTGAGAAGCCATGGAACAACTATAATTGAAAGCTAGATTGATGGCGAGAAGCTTAGAAGAGTTTTTTTCTTATTTGCTCAACTGTCTCTTCGAGGGGAAATCCTCCATCGTCTTGAACCCTCATCAAAGCCTCCTCCAGTCTGGGATCTTGCGTGACACACATCGCAATCAGTGCGTTCCGCCTAAGACCGTTTCTCTTCGCTCGAGTCATGGGAGTTCCACCAAACAAATTCTCATAATTTGCCTGACTCATCGTAGCCACTTCAAACAGTGAGGGCATTTGTTTAGGAACAATTTTCTCTGGCAGTTGATAGGCCTTAGCCTGCTCATTATAGGGACAAACCAACTGACAAATGTCACATCCAAAATAATATTTTGAAAGCCACGGCCAAAATTCTTCAGGGATAGTCCCTCGGTGTTCAATCGTCCAATAAGCTAAGCAGCGGTTACTGTCTAAAACATAATCCTCATTCAAAGCTCCAGTCGGGCAGTGAACTTGGCAAAGAGTACAACTTCCACAGTCCTCTTTTTTTTCTGGTAGATCGAATTTAAAAGGCTGGGTTGTTAAAATTTCAGCGAGCAATAAGAAACTCCCGTGGCTAGGGTGAATCAAACACGTGTTCTTACCGACGAAACTTGATTGGGTCTGAACAGCCAAAGCTCTTTCAAGCACGGGTGCTGTATCTACTAAAACTCGAAAAGATTGAGACGCTAATTCGGGATTCATTTTAAGTTTTTCAACAATGCGAAGTCCAGCCTGCCGCAAAAAATTGTGATAGTCGGTAAATCGCGCGTATTGAGCTGCCCTAGAACGCTCGTTAGGTTTTGGGGGCCAGCTATCACCTTGAGAATAAGGAAGAGCTATAATGATCGCAGCCTTGGCACCTTCGAGGAGTCGGCTGGGCTCTTTTCGAATGTCTTGATACTTTTCTAAATACTTAAGTCCGGCATGCTTGCCCTGATCGAGCCACCTAAGAAACTGAGAGTAGCTATCAGAATAAAAAAGAGGGACGACTCCTAAAGGAATCAGTCCCTCTTCTTGTACAATTTGATTAAGTTGATTCGAATTCAACGTGAATCAAACGCAGAGATTAATAATCTCCCCCGCGTCCACCACGTCCACCGCCGAATCCACCGCGTCCGCCGCCACGTCCGCCGCCGCCGAAGCCGCCACGTCCGCCGCCGCCGCCGCCGAATCCACCACGTCCACCGCCTCCGCCAGAGCGAGGCTCCATAGGACGAGCTTCATTCACAGTTAGTTTACGGCCTTCGAACTCTTGACCGTTGAACTTTTCAATTGCAGCTTGTGCTGCATCTTCATTGGCCATCTCGACGAAACCAAAACCTTTGGATCGACCGGATGCACGGTCAGTAATGATTCGAGCTGAAGCAACTTCTCCAGCTTGCGAAAAAAGATCCTGCAATGACGTTTCAGTCACTGAGTAGCTTAGGTTTCCAACATATAGTTTCTTTTCCATTGTTCCTCACATTTGGGTACCGAACGAAACATTTCCTACAGGCACCCGCCTGGAGACGAACGATTCGGATAATTTTCACGGCTCAGCCTACAGGGTTTTCAGCCTTTTGCAAGACTTTTGTGGCGCAGAGCAGCTTATAATAATCGTTTATTTTCGAAAAGTTGACTTTCCAACCGATTTCTTGTGCTCTTATGAAGCGCAAAAGGCAATGCGACCAACTTGGAGCCATCATAAACAATTGAAATGAAAAGACTTTTTGACATTCTTATAGCGCTC
>DDPO01000143.1 GCA_002342225.1 Bdellovibrionaceae bacterium UBA2466
AAACTGTCTAACAGGCTGTGTTGGCTGGTTTTAAAAACCCAGGACAAATCGGGAGTGGTCAGTATACGAATTGAGAAGATTTAAGCTGTGTGAGAGGCAGGATCTCGCCCCTAGCGATTCGAGCCGCTTCCGTCAGCATGTTTCGTGTTTCACCTGCCACCGGTTTTCCTGTCTGGCAGTTGATGACATCCGCTTGAGGCTTGTCGGGGGCGAAACATTGGAACTGAACACCTAGTCGGCTTAAGCCCCAGAGTACCGCAACCGACTCTCGGATTTCACTACCATCTTTAAAACCACTGCCACAGAGAATAACGGCGATTTTTTTCATTTCGATCTCCTCCCAGAAATTTCACCACTATCTTAGAACGGCAATTTTTGATCGGCAACTGAACTTAGACACTGTTGGTAGGGCCCCAGCAAACACGGGTGTAGAGTCGTGCAGCGGAGATGCCGTTGAGCATCAGAACAAAGGCACCCACCAGAGCAAACGGGGCCTGAGGGCCTGTCAGATGGTGGAGAACCATGTCTTCTCCAAGAAATGAAGGAAAAAGAGGGAACCCAGCAATACCCAGAAAAGACATAAGCAGAAGATAGGACGTGCGGGGATGAGTGGAGCTGAAAGCATAATATTTGTTCAAGGAGGGTCTTGAGATATTTCTAAAGAGTCCCTTGAGGGATAAGGTACCAAAGGTCCAAAAAGTGAAAATGCTGCATAAAAACCAAGGGCTGCTCTCAAACTTACCTCCGGTAGCGAAGAGAGTGAAAAGTCCAAACATGAAATTAGTAAGCCCTATAAAATTCCATAACCAATAGACCGAGCAATTTTCACCATAAGCTGCGAGGGATACCAAGATCATAAAAATCGCCATAGTCCATTCCAGTTTCAATGTGAATACTTCGGGGTGTTGAGTTAAGGCTTCTCTCATGCAGAGCAGAGTAATGATGAACGCTCCGAAGCTTGTAAAAAATCTGATTCTATTAATTTTGAATGTGAGAGAGCGAAAGGGTGCGAGAACTATCTTCTCTATCAGTTGTTCACAGTAGCCCTCGTTAAATGAAAAGTTGTATACCGAGTTACGTAGTCTCTCGGGAAGGGCAAAAAAGAAACGATCTCGAGCATGGGGTTTCTGAAGTGTTGCCATGTTCTGCACCCGAAGAGCGTAAGTGACGATAGCAGGAGATACTAAAAACTGATAACAACGTACGAACATATGGCCAACGATGTGGATCAAGGCGATCGAAGGATAACCCAAGCTCAACTCGATGAACTGCATTCCAACATGAAAACAGGCTACATAGGCTAATCTTCCCTTTATGTTCGCTTGGCTTTGGGCTGCAATACCGGAAAAGATCATGGTAAGTGCTCCAGTACCAAAGACTAAAATTCGCATTTCTTCGCTTAAAAACCAAAATGGAAATGTTCTTAAGAGGAGAAAAACTCCAGCATGAAGGGAAAGGGCTCCATAGAAAATCGCACTAGATGAGGTCGGGCCCTCCATCGCTTTGGCAAGCCAAAATGAAATAGGAAACTGGGCAGACTTTCCGATCGCTGACAAAAGAATCAAAAAGCCCAAAAGCCAGGTCGTGGTTGAATTAAAATTATCGACAAGCCCCGAAGCAGAGATGTTCTCAAGAATTGCGAAGCGATGGGCTTCCGAGTAGACAGATTTTTTTAACCAGGCCCCCAAAATTAAACCGATGTCAGTGAAACGATAGATCCCATAAACAAATAGACTGTTTCTAACCGCGCTAAGTCTATGATGATAAAACCCTATTAACAGGAAAGAGGAGACACCTAAAAACTCCCAGCCAGCAAAAAGAAAGTCGATGTTGCCTGCAATCATGAGCACGGTAAGGCCCGTTAAAAAAAGCTGTAGTATCGCAAAGTAACGTTGATAGCCCGGGTCTTTATGCAAATAGTATCGGCTAAATCGAGTGACTAACAAAAAAATGGTAGTGACCGTCAAAAGTCCTGCAATAGAGATCGTGTCCAATAGGTAGTACAAAGTAAATGTAAGATCCCCATGTTCATAAACGGTCAACAAGATGCTTTCGATGGGTTTGGTGCCCAAGTAAATCCACCAACTAGAGATTACCAATACCAGGACCCACTGAAGAAAAACCGAAAGAGAAGTTAGTTGCGAAACTTTAGATTCACGGATTTTCCCTGCAAAGGACAGGAACACAAAGTTCAAAAGGGGGTTTAAGCAGAGTAAGGAAATTAGAATCTTCACAAGTATCTCTCAAAATTAGACGATGAATTTAAAGTGGAAATCGAAATATTTTCTCTGATTTTTGCCATTTCCTCCAGGTTAAGTGAAAACTCAAGTGGAGGCAGAGTTGCGGAAAAGGGGATCTTAATCCAGCCATCTTTTTTCCAAAAAGAGATCTCTTGTGTTGAGGGAGAGATAGTTGCTATTCTCACCCATTGGTTATTGACCCATTCGAAGAGAAAGTTGTTTCGCTCGATTGTCTTTTTTACGATTTCAGGCTCTTGGTCGATTAAAATTAAAAGACGAATGGGATCGTGGGCTTCAATCATTTGCAAAGGAAGACCAGGAATAAGGTCATTATTTACTCCGTTCGAGACCCCTAACAGACCGACTACGTTATGAGAAAGTTTTGTGCCTGCTCCATAGATCTCATTATCCATTCGCGAAAAGAAGTATTCAAGATTGATCCCCCCGCAGACGGGAATAACCGCGCTCAAAAGTCCGAACAAAATATCACCCGTCGGGTCAGTAAAAGGATCGTACGACTGCAAGAAAGATCTTCTGTCCAGAAAAAGCCCTCGAGTCAGCTCTCGTCGTCCTACAACCGCAGCAGCGTTAGTCGCATGATTGAGTTCAGGACGCGGTTCAAAAATTGAATGTGCTCTTTGAGCCATTTTTTTTGCAACCGTCTCAACTGAAAGGATCGAGGGAATGAGATCAAGTCGTCTTGACCGCTCTTTCGCATTTAATTTGAGAGCTTGTTGAAAAAGTCCCTGAAACTTACGATGGTCTTCGGGGAGAACGGTATTTTCGAGATCTTCTTCGAAGAAAAGGCACTTGTCTTGAGTGGTATCATGAATGACGGCATAAAAAATAGTTTCGTCCGGAATAGAAATTCCCTGGGAGGCTAATCGTTTTCTTACAGGGGAGTAATTAGCCATCCAGGCAAAGCCGCGGGCGTTTGGAGCTCCGGATTTTCCCGAGCATGCGCCGCAATCATAAGCTGCGAAATGGGGATTATTAGAGCTGCTGGCCCCGTGGGCTACTACATAAACACAGGGAGCAAAGTTTTGAGTCAGACCGATGCCTTTGAGCGTTCTGGCAACTCGTTCTGTCATTTCCTCTACTGTAAAGCCGTGCTTAAACCGAGAGTCTTTATTTTCTTCTTCCGTGCTTTTAAACTCCAACATGGCCTGGCTCTCAAATTGACTCAATGAAGAGGAAAGTGCGGAATTATTTTCGGCGAGAAAGATGCTTCTAAATAGCTGAGTTATTGCTGAAACGGAAAGGAACGGGACCAGAAAGAGATCTTTAAATAGGTTTCCTAAAATCGTATCGAAAATATTATTCTTAGGCTTTCTCTTGCTTGCTTTATGTTTTTGAACGGAACGAACAAGATGTTTCGGGGTTAAAGTCACTGGGCTTTGCTGCAGGGGATAGAGTTCATTATGCGCTAGAAACCAAAAATCGATTCCAAAAAAACCTGCAGTTCCAAAAGTCGCGATTCCAGGGTCGAGTTGTTCAAGATATCTCCTCATGGAGCATTCGCGATCATCGATGCAGAAAATAGCCTGGGCCCACTCAGGTAGGGGTGTCTTCTTCGAGCAGTTTGCATTCTGCTTTACTGCATGCAAAAGTTGTTCGTAGAAACACCATTCAAAGGCTTCTTGCCAGAGCGGAGCCGTTTTAGGACGGTGGTTCCTGTCTATTAGATCTTGAGTATCAACATATTCACAGATTTTGTTCGAGGGTAAAACAGACCCTAATTTATTCTCAAGAATGAGAACCTCAAGTCCAGTAACAAAAGCTAGGAAATCTAAAAGAGAGAGCGAAACGGGCTTACGCAAAGTTGATGGATTGGTTTCTAGTGCGCAGACCATGCCAGCCCAACCTGGGTAAGTGAGAACTGTTTCGATTAAGTATCGGGAAAAAAGTTGTTTGTCTCCCGTGAGTTTTTCCAATGAACTCGACAAGGCCTCCTCAGGGTTTTTGTCGAGCCATTGCCTTATTTTCTTTCGTTCAAACGGCATCAAGGGAAGGGAGCTATGGTTGTTAATTGACCTCAGTGAAAGCCAAAAGGAGTCTTTTCGGCTTGGAAAAGGCCAGAAAGAGATTCCTTGGTCGAGATAGCTACTTAATACTTTGAATAGAATAGTGGCCGCTTCAACTGAGACTTCTATTTGATAGGCTGAATTCCAAAATTGTCTTATCCCCCACTCTGAGACACTAGGGTAACGTTGCTCATGGGGAGAACTCATTGATTGAAGATTTTTATGTATTTCTTCTTTTTCAATTGGGAAAGTAGTTAGAAACTGGGAAACAAAATCCAGTTGGGATGCAGTGATTCGCCCTTTATCAAATTCAGTCTTATAAAAGTTCGGGGATAGATATTTTTTGGAACCAAACAAAGAAGCGGCCAAATCAACTCCCTCGTGGAAATCCAGGGATTGAAATCCGTGGAGGGGGTTGTGATGTATGAAATCTTTGATGGGGCCCTGGTTGGGAAGAAGATGTCTAAGGTGTTCCAACGTAAGTTTCAGATGGAATTCCTCTCGTCCTCTGTTTTTACCAAAGAGATCGAGTTTTCTAAGCCAGTCAGCGAGATTAATGTGGGACATGGGGCGCCCTTTTCACTTTTCTGTTCCGTCTCGAGGCAAAAGGATGTTCTGAAGATGCGATCATAGCATCGAGCCCGACGATATCCAACTTTCCTTTTGCGTCTTGGTGTTCGCAGGCTAGCTCATGGAGTCTCTCCATTACACTGTGGTCTACCAACGGACAGGCTGAAACATCGAGAACCACTCTCTTGCCTGTTTTTATTTCGTTGAGCTGTTTCTTGATTGAAAGCCAATTAAGAAAGACTAAGGGGCTTTGGGGCTTAATTGTGATTGTATTGTCATTTGAATTGTGTTCAATCTGCAGCTTGGGCTTTACCAAATGGTGAGGAAGAACCCCACGACTCAAGTGGATCACGAATTTAACCAAGATTCCCATCCCTAATCCGACCAAAAGGTCTGTAGCTAGGGTGGCTACAATGGTGCTTACAAAAATGACCAATTGGTCCCAACCGATTGTGCGGATTTGCTTAAATTGAAGAGGGGAGGCTAGACGGTATCCAGTGAATATCAGCATTGCCGCCAGAGCTGAAAGAGGGATTCGATGCAAAAGTCCAGGGAATAAAGCGACAAAAAAGAGAAGACAAAATCCATGAAAGCCGTTGGAGACCGAGGTTTGGGCTCCGTTATCTATATTAGCTCGGCTTCGAACAATTTCGGAGATCATAGGCAGTCCGCCCAGAAATGCCACTAAAGTATTGGCAATGCCGATCGCTAGAAGATCTCTGTTTCGATTTGTTTTTCTCTTCTGTGGATCAAGAAGATCAATAGCTTGAACGCTTACTAAACTTTCAATGCTTCCGATCAGTGAAAACAAAAGAATCCACTTAAAAGCTCTAGGATCTTTGAGGGCCGAGAAGTCCGGAAGCACAATTGCTCCGAGAATATTTTTTGGCAGAGTAACGAGAAATTTGGGACTCAAATAATAAACTTGGTGGTGCCAAGAGTAAGTGTGCTCATGTTCCAGATCGAAGTAATGAGCCAGAGGGACGGTTAACAAGAGAACCAGCATGGGAGCTGGAATTCTTTTTAGCCAATGATTTTTCGATTTTGAGCATAATATCAAAATAGCGAGACTCAAGATTCCAATGGTAGCTATTTCAGGGTTAAGTTCTTTAATGTTTTTTACGATTTTTACCGCTAATTCCAGTGGCGGACCGCTGACGTCCAGACCTAGGGCCACAGGAATTTGTTTAAAAATAATGATAAAGCCAATAGCAGCTAACATTCCGTGAATAACTGAAAAAGGGAAAAGTTCGGTAATAAAGCCTAATCTGAGAAGCCCTAAAACAATCTGCAATCCACCTGCAACAACTCCGATGGCTAGAGCCATCCGATAAGCGGAGAAGTCTCTAGCTAGATTGGCTCCTTGAGTAAATCCAAAGTCAGCAATACAACCTAGCGCAATCACTATCAGACCTGCAGCTGGACCTTTTATGGTTAAGGGTGAATCACTCAAGACAGCAGTTAGAATACCTCCAACGCCAGCTGTAATAATGCCGGAGATAGCGGGATAGCCGCTTGCTAGGGAAATTCCCAAGCATAGAGGGAGTGCGACAAGAAAGACCAAAGCTCCTGAAATAAAATCAAGCCTATGGTTTTTCAACCAAGTAGAAAAAGTTGAATGATGTGAATTCACAAATGCTCCTAAAAGTTGTTTTTTACATAATTATCGAACGACGAGAACTTACAGATCAGGCAGAAAAGGGGGGGGGGGACCTCGGAAGGGCCTTAAAGTATTAGAAGCGAAGCTAACGCTAGCAGGAACTTCAATCAGCTCTTTTTCAAGAAAAACCGACTGGGTCTCAGGAAGTGAGTTGGGAACGGGTAAAAA
>DDPO01000092.1 GCA_002342225.1 Bdellovibrionaceae bacterium UBA2466
GTCCACTCAAAGGGTGCAGGTAAAAAGATTTACTTCTCAATATAGGTCGCGATTCGTTCAGCCACTCTTTTGTTACCGGCTGCTGTGTGATGCCAATTGATGAAAGCTGAGTACTCCGCTTTGCCTTTATTACGCATCTCTTCCATAAGGGGCAGAAGATCTAAGGTTTTTATTCCTTGCTTATTAGCGCAATCAATAAGATTTTTTGTGAGTTTTATGTCTTCTTTGGTGAGATTCTCTTCGTATTGGGCCACCACTAAAATTTTTGTTCGAGTTTTTTGGCCTAATAATTTCAGGCGGTCCATCAGTCGACAGGCAACTTCCTCATAGCGAGGTTCTCCCATTTCAAATGTATAGCCGAGGCCTGCCAACCAGTAGTTCGGAGCAAGTCTTATCATGATGGCATGAGCTAAATAGCTTCTACCGAGTAAATTTCTCATAGGACCGAGCTCAGGACGTTTTGGAGGAATTTGGCTAACCGGACTATTGGCTAATTGAAGACCTTTCTCAGAGACTTTAAAAAAAGGTTTTGCCATACCCCAAGATTTGGACCAACCGCACCTGATAATATCGTTTGCTATGAAGCTTAAAATGAGATGGGTGGGCTTTATTGAATCGATCAGAGACTCTGCTCTAAGAATGGCTTGGTCTATCCCATAACCAGAAACACCTGCATTAATGACAGGGGTTTGAAGGATTTGCTGGAGATACGTTGGCCAAGTCTCTTCATTTGCAACCTGATCTCCCCAAGTGAAGGAATCTCCTACAGTGAGGATCATTTTTTTACTTTTGGTTTGAAAATGACCAGTTGACCGAATTCCGTGATTCAGAGTTTTTACAGGGCTTCCTGTTGTTCGATCTAATGCTTCAATATTTGATTTTGGAACCCAACCTAATAACGAGTCAAACTGCTCCGGATATCCCACCGACAAACGGTCGGGTTGGAAATTATGAGATTTGAAAAGTATATTTTGAAAGTGTGTGAGTTCGCCCTTTCTTAGACGAAGTCCCACTTCAATGATGGCTAATGAAAAAAGAAAGCTAGCAATAACCAATGCGATATTCAAAATGAGAGAACGGGTACGGTTCATAAAGTTTTCATTCCAAATTGATTTCAATATATTATCAATGCTTGAGGTACAAATCATCCCGCTTGGGGAAAAACTTTCAAAAACTTCTACTGTTCTTCTTCTGAATACAGCTCTTTCAATAATTATCAAACTTTAGACAGGCCTTCTCTAATTAAGCAGGACATGAGTTATATCTCCTTGTGTTAGGCACCCGCCCACAGGCTGAGTGCAGGAATAATGTTTGCAGCCCTGAGTAACCAAACAAATAACGCGTGGAAGTGGGTAATGGGATTTATAAAGTGCTTGAAGGCGATTTTGTGTGGTTTTTCCTTGCTCTTTCTTTCTTTCCTGTTGGGGTGTAGTTGCCCCGGTGGAAAAGAGTTTCACTCTCTTGATGGAAACCGAGTGAATGAGCTTAAGGCTTCAATCGGGAAAATGAGCTCAAAACAATTAGAGGACTTAGCTAGAGACTTTCAAATGGCTAAGGATTTCATACCTAAACAATTAATTGTGAAGTTCAAAGATGGAACCACTCGGTCAAAAGTAGAAGAGACGTTAACCACTCTAGGCGCTCAGAAAAACTATCAATTTAAATCAACCAAGGCTCTTCTTTTAACAGTTCCCGATGCTATCAAGCCCACAGACATCATAGCGATTGTCACAGCTTTAAATGAAGTTGAATCGGTCGATTATGCTTCACCTAATGGTGTTTTGAAAGTTTCTTCCGTTCCTAATGACCCTAGTTATAGTCAACAAGATGATTTGAATAATACGGGTCAGCTCGGGGGAACCTCAGGTGCTGATATTAAAGCAGAGAGAGCTTGGGATATCACTCAGGGGTCCAGAGATGTTCTTGTGGGAGTTATTGATACGGGTGTTGATTACACTCACCCTGACCTCGTAGATAATATCTGGACCAATCAGGGGGAAGTAGGAATCGACATCGAGGGGAATGATAAAACTAGTAACGGAATTGATGATGACAATAATGGTTATGTCGATGATGTTCACGGATATGATTTCGCAAACAACGACAGTGACCCAATGGATGACAATGGACATGGCACTCATGTGGCGGGAACCATCGGCGCAAGTGGAAATAACGGAATAGGAATCACCGGAATCGCCTGGCGGGTTAGTTTAGTTCCTTTGAAATTTATTAGCGCAGATGGCAGCGGATCTGAAGCTGATGCGATTAAGGCTATCGAGTATGCGACAGCCATGAATATTCCGATTACTAATAATAGCTGGGGTGGATTGGGTTATAACCAAGCTTTGAAAGATGCTATAGAGGCTGCGGGCACGAGAGGATTACTTTTCGTTGCTGCTGCAGGGAACAACTCGGTCGATAATGATATTGTGAACTTTTTTCCTGCGAACTACGAATTGGAAAATATTATCTCAGTTGCTGCTGTAGATAATAAAGATGCAAAGCCTGCTTTTTCGAATTGGGGTGCTCAGAAAGTCCAAATTGCCGCACCCGGCGTGGAAATTTTATCTCTCGCTGTGAGTGGAAGTCCTGAGCCCTTAGTTCGCATGAGCGGAACTTCAATGGCAGCACCTCATATCACAGGAGCCGCAGCGCTGATTAAATCCGTTTTTCCTGATGTTGATTATCGCGCTATCAAAAGTCGAATCCTTAACGGAGCCGACCGCATTCCGGGGCTTCTTAGTCCGACCTATACCTATGAAAACTTTAGAAGTGATGAATATCCTTTGGATAATCCATTAGTGAGTGGTGGTCGACGATTAAACCTCGAAAAGAGTTTGCAGGTTGACACGATAGCACCGGGACCCGTGGAAAATTTTCGTATTTTCTTTTCAGGCCTTACTTCTCTTGAGCTTCGTTTTCAATCAGCCGGAGACGATGGGAACATTGGAACAGCCTCAGGGTATCAAGTGGCCATTTCATCTCGCCCCATCACGAATGAGACCGATTGGAATTTAGAGTCTAAATATGAAGTCACTCACATTGAAGCAAATAATGATGGTTTATTAAGGGCTGAATTAAGAGACCTCAATATGCTTCAAAAAGGATATCTGACCATTCGAGCTTTAGACAATGTTGGCAATCGAGGTGTATTAAATCCTTCGATTTCATTCGAACTATCCGCTCCCAAAGAGCTTTTTGTGAGTGACGGTGAGAGCTATGATGGCATCAATACAAGAGACCTTTTTTTCTGGACAACACCGTTTCAACAAGAGGAGATTTCAGGGCGAGGGAAAGTTTGGTCCGACAGCCCCAACGCCAATCGGGAAATTGGAAATAATTATATGGAGTTTACAGAGCCTATCACTGTTAATCATCCCGATGTGGTTTTGCAGTTTGACACAAAATTTGACTGTGAACCAGTTTATGAAAAAGGACTTGTTGAAATTCGTATTAACGAAGAGACAGACCCTCATTCTCACTATAATGTTTGGAATCCAGAGACAAATTCTTATGATTGGTATCAAAGTCCACAATGGAGAATGCTAGCGGTCTATTCAGCGGCTAAGTGTGATTGGGCGACTGTTAAAATTCCCCTGCGAAATAAATTAAAACCGGGAGATAAAGTTCGATTTCGTTTTTGGTACAAAGGTGGGGGTCAATTAGACGATGGGCGTGATGGGTGGCTTATTGACGATATAAAACTATTAGGTCCAAAATCTCCTGACAGGCCCACGCAATTGACAGCTACCCAAATTACCGAAACCAGCCCCTATGTTTTAAATTGGAATGACAATAGTATAGGGGAAACTCGGTTTGAGGTCAGAAATACTGGTGTCACGGCGAACGATATTGGCACATTGGTCGGAGACACCCCAATCAATGTGACCCGATACGAAACGCTCCAAACAGCTGTGCAGCCAACTTTAAGGGTTCGTGCTTGCAATGGCCCCATTTGTTCAGACTTAAGCGATCCGGTTCGCATAGTAGCTCCACCACCTCGGTTGGTTTTAGTAAGTCCGACCAAAGGAAGCACAATCGGTGGCAGTACCCTGAC
>DDPO01000165.1:0-5322 GCA_002342225.1 Bdellovibrionaceae bacterium UBA2466
AGACGAGCTTAAAGCAGTTTTTAGGAATTCAACCCCCTCTCTGACCGACCATGAGGCACTTCAGTTTTTGGTAGAAGCAAATAAAGAATTGATCACTAAGAGGCGAGCACAGGGCCTCCTGATAATCCTTGATGAGCTAGGCAAGTTTCTTGAATTCGCAGCTTTCCACCCTGATCGCCAAGACATTTTTTTGCTTCAGCGTTTAGCCGAACTTTCAACGCGAAGCGGAAAAGAGCCCATTTTCACGGTCGGACTCCTTCATCAAGGATTCAACGCTTACGCCGGGCAACTTTCACAAGCAGCCCAACGGGAATGGGAAAAGGTCGCAGGGCGATTTGATGAAATTCTTTTTGATCAGCCATTGGATCAAGTTACCCAGCTGATTTCTGCTGCTCTAAATGTCTCGCAAAAGTTAATCCCACGGGGTATCGACTCACGTTCTACTCAAGCCATGCGGGCAGCAATCTCCCTAGGATGCTATGGAGCCGCTCCAGCTAAAACATCTTTGGCCGATGCAGCCTCCGGGCTCTACCCCCTTCATCCAACCCTTGTCCCAGTTTTGGTGAAACTTTTTAGCCGTTTTGGTCAAAACGAGCGCTCACTTTTCAGTTTCTTGCTTTCCACCGAGCCATATGGGCTGCAGAGCTTTGCACAAGCCAATGCCGGCCCAAAGAATTTCTACTACATTCATAACCTTTTTGACTACGCTTCGACCAATTTTGGTCACCGATTAAGCATCCAAAGTTATAGAAATCATTGGAATCACATTGATTCTTTGGTTCGGAGCTTCCCGTCCGAAAACGAAGTAGAGATTGCTATTCTTAAAACAGTAGGACTTTTAAACCTGTTAAATTCCCCTGAACTGGTTCCCACCGACGATCTGCTTGTATTAGCACTTGGTGGACAAGGCGACGAGACAGAGAGGCAAGTTCGATCTGCAATTCAAAGGCTTAGCAAAGAGAAGCACGTACTGTACTCACGCGGACGGGCAGGCGGCTACTGCCTCTGGTCACATTCAAGCGTTAACCTAGAAAATGCCTATGAAGCAGCCACTCGAGCGATTGGACAGCCACAGCGAGTAGCATCTCAAGTCATTGAACTCCTCGATGCAAGGCCTATTGTCGCTCGCCGTCATTATATTCAGACAGGAAATCTACGTCATTTTAATGTTAGTTATTGTAGCCTAATCGATTTACAAAAAACTGTCGAGACCCCAACAGAAAAAGCAGATGGTCATATTATCATTCCACTTTGCGAATCACAGGAAGAGGTCAATTTAGCTTCTGCATTCGCCACAAAGAAACACCGTCCAGAAGTCTTAATCGGGATAACTGATCCGTTGGCATCTCTAGCGGGATTATTGCTCGAAGTGCAAAGGTGGACCTGGGTCGAAAAGAATACCCTAGAGTTAAAAGATGATCGATACGCAGCTGAAGAAGTTGCCCGACAACTATCCTCAGCAAGGCAAACACTAGATAAACGTGTGCAGCACTATGTAAGTCTTAATCAATCAAAGAACTCGGCCGGAACCCAGATAAAATGGTTTTCACAAGGAAAAAGAATCAACATTAGTTCCGCAAAAGAATTTATTTCTCACCTATCAGACCTGTGCGATGAGCTCTATGACCAATCACCTAAGATTCACAATGAATTAATTAATCGTAGAAGCATTAGTACGGCCGCTGCTTCAGCAAGACTGCGTTTGATCGAAAGAATGTTTTCCAGTAGTGACGAAGCGTTTCTTGGCATGGACCCAGATAAAAAGCCTCCCGAAATGTCCATGTATCTTTCTTTAATGCGCCAAGCTCAGCTTCATGTTTCTTTTAATGGATGCTGGAAAATTCAAGAACCTTCAGTGGAAAATGACCCAGCAAGGCTCCGACCCACCTTAGCTCGATTTCGAGAGATTCTTGAATCTAGACCAGATCAACGCATACCTATTCAGACTCTTTTTGATGAGCTGAAAAGGCCGCCTTTTGGAGCTAGAGATGGGGTCTTGCCAGTCTTATTGGTTTTAATGCTTCTTGAGTACCAACACGAACTTGCGCTTTACGAAAATGGCACCTTTGTCAGCACGGTGGCTAGCGAAGAAATCCTCCGTCTCACCAAAGCCCCTGACCTTTTCGAGCTACAACTTTGTCGCGTTCAGGGTGTCCGCCGCGATTTATTTGAGAAAATGTCCGAAATGTTGGGAGTTAAACATGGCCCCAAGCGAGCAGATATTCTCTCAGTTGTAAGACCCCTCTGTATTTTTGTTGCGGAACTTCCCGAATACGCGCGTCTTACTCACAGCATTGCAAAAAATACAAAAGCTGTACGTGATGCTCTTTTGTCGGCCAGAGAACCAGCCACTCTGCTTTTCCAATCTCTACCAAAGGCTATTGGAGTAAAACCTTTTAACACGGGAGAAACTGGACGTACTAGTGGCGCCAGGATTCAGGAATATATTAATGATCTAAAGGAGGCACTCGATGAACTCAAATTGTCTCTTCCCCAGCTTAAAGATCGTATTAGAAATCAAATAATTACTATTTTCGAATTACCTAAAACGAGCTCTGAGTCTTACCGGAATAACTTAAGCACACGGGCACATGGTATCGTCGTTCATGTTACCGATGTTGAGTTAAAAGCCTTTTGTCTTCGCCTTATGGACAGCTCCCTGGCGGAACCAGAGTGGCTTGAGTCGCTCGGAAGTCTGCTTGCTACAACACCTCCTTCTCGGTGGAAGGATTCCGATGAAAATATTTTCAATGAAAGACTTACACTTATTGTTCGCAAGTTCAGGAGAGTGGAGAGCCTCGCATTTAATTCCCCTAAGACCAATCAACAGTTGGCCACTTTTCGCGTAGAGTTAACGACAAAAGGAGGAAAAGAGAAGCAAGGAGTACTCCACTTGACCAGTGATGAGTCCAAAACCGCAGATATTTTGGAACAAGATCTCTTAGCCATGCTCAAGAAATACGAAAAGAGTGTAGCCCTTGAGGCACTGTCAAGAAACCTTTGGAAATTCCTCGGTGATACCCATGACTGAACCCGTGGAAAACATGCCGGTGCGTCATATTTTATGTCTCTCGGGAGGGAAAGATAGCACCGCACTTGCAATACATCTTCGTCGGACACGTCCGCACCTTAACCTTGAATATGTATTTACGGATACCCTTAAAGAGCTCCAGGAGACCTACGATTACTTAAATCGCCTTGAGGCCTTGCTAAACATAAAGATTGTTCGTTTAAATGCTAAAGCTGGATTTGATCACTGGTTGACTGTTTTTGGTGGTCTCCTTCCTTCACCTCAGATGCGTTGGTGCACTAAAATGCTTAAATTAAAGCCGTTTGAGGATTATATAGGCGACCAAAAGGTCATAAGCTATGTGGGTATTCGGGCTGATGAAAACCGCACCGGTTATATTAGCACCAAACCAAACATTACCCCTACCTTCCCGTTTAAAGAAGATGGCATTGATTACGCAGGGGTAATGAAAATTCTAAATGAAAGCGGCCTTGGTCTTCCTCCCTACTTGAAATGGGGCAGATCTCACTCTGGCTGCTTTTTCTGTTTTTTTCAACAGCCTATGGAGTGGGTACGCCTACTTGAAAACCACCCCGAACAATTTGAGGAAGCCATGAAATACGAAAAAGTAAGTAGCGAGCCAGGAAAGACCTTTACCTGGATTCAAGGGATGCCTCTTTCAGAGTTACGCAAGCCTGAAACGATTGCTGGAATTAAAAAGAGATACGAAGAGCGGCGACTGCGCCTAAAGAAACAGAGAGGCAACAAATCGCTAGCGGAAACTTTAGGTGGCCTCGAAAGTGAAGAGGAAACTTCAAGAGCTTGCCTAATCTGCCAGCTGTGATTCAAGGTGAAGCTTATAGGACATATCAGACGTTTTGGACTTCCGACACTTAGGAACTTGGTTGGGGAAACACTATTAAAAGCAGTCGAGGGCTGTGCCCCATCTGAACAAGAGTCCCAGCTAGCTGAGATTTTGCATTTACGCTTCGGCTATAACATTCTTGAGGTCAAGGAGATCAGGAAAGCGCTCATTGATAGCCTTTCAGAGCCCGAAGGAAAAGAGTTGGCAAGATTGGCAGGGGTTTCAGCCCCCACTCATATTCAAAGATCCCAGTTGTTAACAAAACATTTTAAGTCATACAATTTACAGAAGTCTGAACAGCTAGTTTCCTTTTTTGATCTTCCACAGACGTACATTTATTGCGTTAAGCCTGATGAAAGAGAGGCAATAGAGGTTTTAAGTATTCAAGGTGATGAGGAAGTGCGGTTGAAGCCGTATCTACACCCATATCAAAAAGTATTAAAAGACGACATTTCGAAGCGGCTCAAGGCAGGCTCTGTCCGGTTTATGATTCAGATGCCGACAGGGGCCGGCAAGACCTATACAGCGCTGGAAGTAATCGTTGATTCCATGCGATCACCAGGTTCAACCTCGTTTGTGGTTTGGATAGTTGATAGCAATGAATTGGCCGAGCAGGCCTTAGAGTCATTTAAGGCTCTTTGGAAAATGAAAGGCGATAGGCCGCTTGCCATTGGCCGTTTATTCAACAAGTTTTGCCCTTCTTTTTCGGAATGTAGAAACGGCGGTGTTGTCTTTTCTTCATTTGACAAAGTTAATTCAATATTAACAGACGCCACCCATCCCGACAGAGTTAAGCTTAGGAACCTATTAGACAGGACTCACCTTTTGATAGTTGACGAGGCGCATGCATCCATTGCACGAACATATCGACTCTGTATAGAAGCGTTCTCAGATAACTCATCAGTTCAGGTAATCGGGCTGACAGCAACACCAGGAAGGCCTTCCCCAGAAGAATCCGCAGAACTTTCTCAGGTTTTTTCAAATAATTTAATAGGACTTAAGGATTTAGATGGCCATTTAATTGAAGACCCGATCCACTACTTGCAACACAATAAATATCTAGCTACGTTAGAGTGCGAGCTTTTAGAGACCGGTATTTCTGTTATAGATTCTGATGAACATTCAATTTGCCGTCAATTAGCACTGAATAGCAATCGTAACAGCAAGATTGTAGATCAAATTCAGATTGCTCATCAGTCCCAAGAATCCACGGCTGTTTTTGGGTGCACATTAGATCATGTATTTGCCTTAAAAGTGATGTGCTCAAAAAGGCTTATTCCGTGCGAAATAATTGTTGGCGAGACTCCGCAGAATGAACGCCTTGAAATATTGCGTCGTTTTAAGGACAGGCAGTTCTTTATTTTGCTTAATTTGGATATTCTTTCTACTGGCATTGATATCCCCAAATTACAAAAACTTATCTTAACAAGGCCAATTGGATCACCGA
>DDPO01000165.1:5329-5552 GCA_002342225.1 Bdellovibrionaceae bacterium UBA2466
CTAAAAATGGTGGAAACTCATCCAATAAGGTAGTAAATTTAAAGGACAATTTGATGCATTTTCCGAATGCAAATTTATTGTATTCACATTTTTGGGAAGATTGGGTAAGACATTAAATATTGGAATTAATCAAAATGACAAAAAACCAAACTTCACAAAAATCTTTTTTCACATTTAAAGCGCTTGAAAGCCAACGTTCATCTGGGTACAGAAATACAGCCTA
>DDPO01000070.1 GCA_002342225.1 Bdellovibrionaceae bacterium UBA2466
CGAGCAGATAATATCGATATTTAAAATTATCGCGAATAAAACTGTCCAACAAGCTGTGTAGTACGGTTCCAAAACGCAAGGACGAGTCGGGATTGGTCAGCATACGAAAACGTGTACTAAAAATTATGGAGGACATTTTAAGGGCCGGAGTTCAACCCTTTAAAGTGGTGCGACCTAACAACGATGGTTATTGCATTTGGTGTAATTTAGGAAACTATGGACCGTCAAAAGCAGAGATAGCAAGCCTGCGAGGTAGAGTCTCCGAGGGGAGTTAGAATTCGAGACCACCAAAAGTAAAGCCGTACCGGGAGGTGCCGAAGGCTAAACTTTTCCGAAGTGAACCTTAGAAAAGCATTGACCAAACCGATAAGTAGTTCAGAATGGTTAAACTATGAATAGAGCGCTTTTTCCCTACATTCAAAAAGATCTTAAAGGAAAAATAGTTCTTTTGGCGGGTCCAAGACAGGTAGGGAAAACGACTCTCTCAAAGTCCTTAGTGAAAAGGTTTGAATACCTTAACTTTGATGCTTCAAAGGATCGCAAAATAATCAATCAACTAGAATGGCGGAAAGATGTTGATCTCGTGATTCTAGATGAGATCCACAAAAAAATGCATTGGAAGTCATGGATTAAAGGGATTTATGATACTGACGGAATCCCTCCTGGACTTCTCCTTACGGGAAGTCCAAAGTACGGGAAAGAGCCTCTAACTCCTTTAAATCTTTCATAAGCTATTTTTTTCTGAACCTTTACTCCTAGTCAATGGTATAACCGCCCGAATATGAAACCCACTCTATTTTTGTTCTCCTTTCTTCTATTAACCTCGATGGGATTGGGCTCTCCCGCCTATCTCACCGGCAAAGATCATTTTGAATTCACCTATGCCCTAACCCTCCCTAAACTTTCTCAGGGACAAAAAGGAAAAGTTTGGCTTCCCGTGGCCACTTCAGACCGTTATCAAAAAGTGGAAACCCAGAAGCAGTTAGGATCTCTTTCAGGACAAACCACTCAAGATCCAAAATTTAAAAATACGGTCATGGTTTTCGAATTTGGCCCTGACGACGCTGAAAAGAAGCTCACTTATCAATACAAAGCACACCGATTAGAAAAAGCAGATTACCCAAATCAAGAAAAAAGTCTTAAAGCCTATTTAGAATCCGAGCCTTTAGTCCCTCTTGATGAAAGATTTAAAAAGATGGCTCAAGAGATCACTCAAAGTAAAAAGACGGACGTCGAAAAAGGACGAGCGATTTATGACTACGTTCTCTCCATCATGAGCTATGACAAAACCGGAACGGGCTGGGGACGTGGAGATGCCATTTATGCGTGTGATACTAAAAAAGGAAACTGCACCGATTTTCATGCCCTTTTTATCGCTATTGCCCGCTCTGCAAAAATTCCTAGCCGCTTCATGGTGGGTTTCACCATTCCTTCCGACAAAAACGAAGGTCTTATTGAGGGCTATCATTGTTGGGCTGAGTTTTTAGCGGATGGAAAATGGATTCCCGTCGATATTTCGGAATCCAAGAAACACCCCGAGGCTCGGGAATATTACTTCGGACATCACCCAGCCAATCGCTTTGAAATGACCCGAGGACGTCAACTGGCTTTTAACCCCATGCCTAAGGAAGGGCCCATTAATTTTCTCGTACATCCGTATATTGAAGTCGATGGAAAATCGGTTAAAGCAGCACCTGAATACTTTTTTAGAAGAATTCAGTAAGGCACAAACCCTATCGCTCGATAAACATTTTTGAGTGTTGCTTCAGCTTTAGCAGCGGCTTTATCTGCTCCGAGGCGCAGAATCCGTTGGAGCTCTCCCTTGTCGCTTAAGAACTGCTGAGTACGTTCTTGAAGGGGCTTTAATTCCTGAATCACAATATTAGCCGTATCTACTTTCAAATGGCCGTAAAGTTTTCCTTGATAAGATGCAACAATTTCTTCAGCTGTTTTACCCGTAATAGCTGATTGAATATCGATTAAATTTTTGATCCCAGCCTTTTCATCGCTGTAAGAGATCTCGGTACCCGAATCGGTGACCGCTCTTTTAAATTTCTTTTCGATCTCTTTAGCAGAGTCACTTAAAAAAACAGCGCCCATTTCCGTTGAAACACTTTTGCTCATTTTGTTCTCAGGGCTCTGAAGATCCATAATCCTTGCCCCCACTTTGGGTATATAGGGTTCTGGAACTTTAAAAAGGGGTCCATAAAGATTATTCATCCGAATCGCAATATCACGAGTCAGTTCCAAGTGCTGTTTTTGATCAGCGCCGACCGGAACAAGTTCTGTTTGGTAGAGGAGAATGTCAGAGGCCATTAAAGCGGGATAGGTAAAAAGCCCTACCGGAATAGTCTCGCCCACTCGACTGCTCTTGTCTTTGAACTGGGTCATTCGCCCCAATTCGCCCATGTAGCAAAAGCAATTTAAGACCCAAGCAAGTTCGGCATGTTGGCGGACATGGCTTTGAACAAAAATGGTTGCATGTTCAAGATCAATACCCGCTGCCAAATAAGTCGCTAAAGCAAAAAGAGTATTTTCTCCCAATTCCTTGGGGTCTTGGCGGCTTGTAATAGCGTGGAGATCGACTGAGAAAAAATAACACTCGTACTCGTTTTGAAGTTTGACCCAGTTCTTGATAGCTCCGAGATAGTTTCCTAGCGTTAATTTGTGAGTCGGCTGAACGCCGGAAACCATGATTTTTTTAGCTGCCATGCTCGAAGACTAGCACACTTTACTTAAATTTGTGAACTACCTCAGCACTTCGCCCACCGGGTTCGGTAAGGTCAAAACTATTGACTTTAACTGCACTGGAAAGCACTCGAACCACTACTCCCCACCTGCCCTCTGCATCAGTGATAGTCGAATAGATAAGATTTCCATTCTGAACAGAAACACCTACGGGGCGTTCAGGCTTACTTGCCAGTCTACCTGCAACGACTCCGTGGATCCCATTAGCACTGGTCGCAGTAACGACAGGTTCAGGAGTCTCTGCACATAAAACGTTCAAACCAATTAAAGAAACAATGAAAAGTAATTTCATATCAATTCACATCCAATAGTTTGATGAGTTCGTAGATATTGGCAATACCATGGCCGAATGTGTTGTTGGGAGTAGTTGCTCCTGAAACACCGCCACAGCTTTGGGAACTTGTTTTGGGCTCTGCGGTCTGTTTAATCAACGACTCTGTCTCAATGACTTTACCGACCAACGCTGGCTCCGCAGACCAAAGTAACGCCACTACCCCCACCAAGTGCGGACCTGCCATGGAAGTTCCACTCCAACCGTACTCTGCATATCCACCGTTTTTGACAGCTGAACGAACATCTACACCCGGTGCCGTAACATGGGGACCTATTTTTTTATCAAAGATACTAGGTCCTCGGCTTGAGAAACTCGCAATGGCATCATCGCGATGATTGATAGCTCCGACGCTAAGAACGAGATCCGAATGAAAAGCGGGACCATCTTTAATGGTTGAGCAACTACTACCTTCATTCCCAGCTGAGACGACGACAAATATCCCAGCAGCTCGAGTCGCTTTTAAAATTCTTTCAAATTCTCCCCCTTCACACCCTTCGCTCTTGGGACATCCCCAGCTGTTATTAATCACGTGAGGAGCCATTTCGGGGGCTGCGTCTTTAATGGGGTCTCCGCCTTGCGGCCATGGGGCCAAAAACCATTGAAAGCACTCCGTGTACATTTCCGGACTTCCGATACCGTCGTCCATGTTTCGGCAAGCGATCCATTTAGCACCCGGAGCCATGCCGATCTGATTTCCCTCGTTGTCGTCGCCAACGATAGTCCCAATCGTGTGTGTACCGTGATTGTGATCATCACAAGGGACTGAGAGATCATAACCACAAGAGGAACTACCCCCGATACTTTTGTGAACTGCATCGTGCCAAGAGTATCGATGATCTGCTTGAGAGCCATTCCACCCACGATAGTGAGACTTAAGAGCTTTGTGGTCCCATCGAACTCCAGTGTCTTGCCCAGCGACAATTATTTTCTCGCCTTTCACTTTGTATTCTTCCCAAACTTTAGTAGCACCTGTTCTTACTAAGTTAGCTCCGGGCCCTCGAGGTATCTCTACTGAGGGAAAAGTTGTGGAGGGCATTCTGTTTTTCAGACTGGGATTACCCACAACTCTTAAAACATCTTCTCGGCTAGCAATGGTCTCTAACTGATTTTTTGAAACATTCTCTGCAACAATAAGATTACTGACGTAATAAGACCTCGCCGTAATTTTTTGGGAATCTAACCAGTTCAAAAGACTTGATTGAGAGCGCTCAGCCGTTTTTACCAACTGATTAAATACTTTTCTAAGGCGCTCATTTCGATTTGATTTTGATGAGACCGAGGAAAAATCGGCCTCCTCTTTCATGTAAATCAATACTGTGGGGTTTTCTTCGGAGCGCTGATATTTTTCTAGGAGCCAAGAAGAAACTTTAGATTGGCCTTCAAATCCAAAGCTCGAAATATTTACTAAACAGAACGCCGACAGAACAACGAGACCTCTTACAGTTGTGCCTTTCATGGCAACCCCCTCGATTGTAACTTCTTGGCTAATTGAATTGTTAAATTAAAGACAAGTGACTTCGAACGATATGAGTATATCGAACTTTG
>DDPO01000148.1:0-17281 GCA_002342225.1 Bdellovibrionaceae bacterium UBA2466
AAAATATGCATCGCTTCTGGAAATACATTTGATAGAGCTACTAAATTGATAGGTTCGTTTTCAAACGAAGCCACCAAACTTCCCAACTTATCGATTAAGGATTTTACATTTTTTTTGTGAGCGACATCTAAAACAGTTCCACTGGGTTTCATGACCAAAGTTGTCTTTTTATCACACCAAGGGAAATGGTCTCGTTTTAAGTTCTGAACTGTCATGTGATGCATTTTGCTTTCTTCTCGGCCTGTGAGGTAAACCAAGTGGGCGCCGAGTTTGAATAGCTTTTGGGTGTATTCCGCAGCCCCAGGGTAGGGTTTATCGTGGGGCAAATAGTCATTGGTGAAAAACCGCTCCCACCAAAACGGTTTAAGCTCAGTTAGGGCTTCTTGTGTGTCAGGATGCTCGGGTTCAAGACCTAGTTTCTGAGCCATGTCTACTAAGGAGTATCCGATGTGTTCAAGAGTCACTTTGTCTAAAACCGATTGAATTTTAAGTTGAGTCTTAGGCTTTTGATTCCATTCCTGAATAATAGCTAGAGTTCGGTGCCCCACTTCGTAAAGGGTGGAATCCAAGTCAAGCAGAACTACCGGAGCCATCCCTCCCTTAGAAAGGGAGAGTCTGTCTTTTATTTTTCGCTCGACAGTTTCTAAGACTTCCTTTGTGGACAGGGGATGAAAAAAACTATTTAAAATCCAATTATTTCGAGAGTATAGCCCCATTGAGTCTCCTTAGTCTGAATAACTTACACTATTTTACGAAGAGTAAAATGAATAAATTTAATCGAAGTTTAGAGGGATGGTGTTATAACTAGCCCGCGTAAAGAAGGAGCGAAAATGCCAAAGTTTCTTGTGAAGTGGTTAGTAACTGCTGCTGCAATTTTAGCAACCCCACACTTAGTCTCAGGAGTTTATATTGACGGTTTGGGTACTGCTTTGGCAGTGGCCGCTGTTTTAGCGCTTCTGAATTTGCTAGTTCGTCCCATTTTGATTTTTATCACATTGCCACTCACAGTCGTGAGTCTGGGTTTTTTTCTCCTCGTGATCAATGCAGTGATTTTTAAATGGGCTGGAAGCTTAGTGATGGGAGTTGCAGTCGATTCTTTTTCGGCTGCTTTTCTAGCTTCGTTGTGGGTGAGTGTCGTGTCTTGGGTGTGTAATTTGTCGCTCAGTCGAGAATCAGGAAAGTACCGCGTTCATGTGAGTCGCTCCAACCGAGGAAGAGTGATTGATTTAAACTCCGATGGAGAAGGCAACTGGAGATAGATTGCTTCGTCCGATTTTCCAATGAAACGCAGCTCAATTATTCTATCTGTTATTTCTGGTTTTGTGCTCATTGTTTTCTGGAGCATTGTTTTTGGGCTAACTCGGTTTTTCCCAAACTCCAAAGAGAATCTCAAACGCCCTATATTTAAATCGACAGTATCAATCATCAAGGACACTTCTGGTGTCCCCTATATTGAGAGTGATGATTATCGAGATGTTTTGCGTGCTCAGGGTTTAGCCACGGCGCGGGACCGATTTTTTCAGATGGAACTCATTCGACGAAAAATGCGGGGACGACTCAGTGAAATTTTTGGTAATAAGGCTCTCGCAATTGATGTTTGGCATCGAAGATTAGGCTTCTCACAAGTCGCGGTTTTGGCTCTGCAAAAAATGACACCCGAGACCCAAGAGGTATGGGAGTCTTATGCTCAAGGAGTCAATGACTACTTAAAAAATGAAACTCTGCCTTGGGAGATCAAACTACTTGGGTATCAACCTGAAATGTGGAGAGCAGAGGATGGATTGCTTGTTGTCTTAAGTATGTTTGAGGCTTTAAATGATCCAGATAACTCGGAAGAGCTGGCCTACAATGAACTTCATCGGCAATTTAAGAAATCGGTCATTGAATTCATGACCTGGGATTTCGGATTTTTAGATTCTCCTCTTAAAACACCCCCAGGATTTCCGTTTCCAGTCAGAGTGCCTGGAGCTAGCGAAATAAGTTTTAGAACTCAGGCTTTCATTCCGTCTGTAAAAAAACCGCAGGATAGAGATGTTTACGGAAGTAATGCATGGGCTGTTGCGGGTATCAAAACTCAAACTGGAAAACCTCTCCTTGCTGGGGATCCCCATCTAAATTTGACAGTGCCCAACATTTGGTATCGAAGTGAACTTAAATCCAAATCTTTAAATGTGAGAGGGGTCTCTGTTCCTGGAATCCCCGGAATTGTCATTGGTAGAAATAGCTACATGGCTTGGTCGTTTACAAATTCTCGCGCTGATGTTCAGGATTTTATCCTTTTGGACACTCATTTTGAGCCACAGAATGGCTTGGTTTTCAAAGGTAATAAACTGGAATTGTCTGAGCGAAAAGAAACAATTCTCATCAAAGATGGAGAGTCGAAAATAGTCACGTTTTGGGACACCCCTTTTGGGCCCTACATCGAGGAGGAAGTTGAAACAAATTTAAAATCGAAGAGAATTCTGCAATGGACTGCTCTCGACCCCAAGGCCCTAGCGGAACTAAATCCCCTTGAACTCAATCGAGTTGGAGATTTAGACCAGTTGTGGGACGCACTATCTCGCTGGGGCGGTCCCGTTCAAAATATTCTAGTAGCTACCCTAGATAATCAGATCGCTTGGGCTATGGTGGGAAAAATTCCTCGGGGAAGGCCTCATCATGGAAAAACAAGCCAGCCGATCATGCAAGGACCTTGGGTTGGGTATGTTCCTTGGTCTGCAATGCCCAGAGTTGTGAATCCGAAAGAAGGGTTTATTGCGAATGGTAATCAGAACATGTGGCCCGAGGTGCCGGGAAAAGAAATCTGGGGCCATGACTGGCCTTCTCCAGTGCGGGGTTATCAAATTAAAAGCTTACTGTCTCAAGATATTAAGTTTGATGCCGAGCAAATGGCCAAGATCCAAAACGATCTCTATTCACCTGTTCACGCATGGTATCGCGACCGTTGGGTTGAGTCGGTGAGCAAGTTATCTACTGAAGCTTTAAAAAATGAGCCTTTATTAGATTCGAGTTTAAGCAGGGTTAAATCGTGGGATGGTCTAGCAGCACTTGATTCTTCAATTTATCCCATCATGAAAGAGTTTAGGCTTCAAGTTCAGAAAAATTGTGTGGCCCCATTTGTTCATCAAACTGCCAGATATCGACAAGAGGAGGTCGAAGATCTTATTTCTAAAGACACGCTAGTTAAAAATCTTCTCGACCACAGGCCTATCAATCTCTTAAATCCAAAGTTTGAATCTTGGGATGAACTTATTGTAGTGTCTGCAAAAGAGGCTCTACAGGAGCTAGCGAAAACCCCAAATGATTTAGTAGAACTTAAGTGGGGACAACGAAACTTACTTCAGGTTCAGCACCCGTTTTCAAGTCAACTTCCCCAGTTCTTGGTTAGGCTGATCGATTTACCCTCAAGAGGAATGTCTGGAGACGGATTAGTGGTTCGTGTGAATAAACCCAAAAATGGTGCTTCGATGAGAATGATCATCGACTTTTCAAATGAGAAAAACTCTAAATTTTCACAGCCCGGGGGCCAATCGGGATATTTTCTTTCACCGAATTATCAAGATCTGTTTGAAAGTTGGTGGCTTGGGCAGGGAGTAAGTTTTGAAATGACTAGGATTGAGTCAAAGCAAGTTATTACCCCATAAACACCCCACAAACAGAGTAAAAAGGAAACCATGTCAGTCAAATCGGAAAGTCTTTTAAGAATACGAAAACAGGTAAGAGAGCTGGAACTCAAAGAGCGAACGGCTATTCATCAATGGGATAGGTTTCGTTTAAAATTCCAAAAGGGGCTTTTTTTATTGTTCCATGAAGTTGTGAAAGATGATGTTCAGGTGCGAGCAGAATCGATGGCCTATCTGATGCTTTTTTCTATTTTACCTCTTCTCGCGGGAGGGTTTTTTCTCTTTTCTGTCTTTTCTCAAGTTGGGATGGTTCAGCAAGCTCTGACTACGTTGACAGAGAACTTTTTAAATCAGATTCCAGAGATTCACCGTGATTACATTGCAAGTTATATCCGCAGATTCAGTGAAGTCTATTTAACTACACTCATTCAACAAAGCTCAACATTGGGTGTTTTTGCTTTCTCTTTTTTAGCCTGGGTTGGACTCAAGGTTTATAGCAATATCGATGCAACAATGAACCATATATGGTCTTCCGATAGAAAACGCCCTTGGGTCGAGAAGGCTCGAAACTTTATTGTTGTCTCTGCGATTGCGCCGATTATTTTAGTGGCCAGTATTTCGCTACCTATTGTGATGAAGCAATTGGTTCAAAAAATATCTTTCATGACTGTTTTAGCCTCGACGTTCAATTTTGTGAGCAGTGTGGTTCCAGTTCTACTCATTTTTATTACATTGCTAGCGATGTATCGTTATTTGCCTGTGGAGCGAGTGCAGTGGAAATCGGCGCTTTGGGGAGCCCTCTTTGCGACTGTAGCTCTTGAAATTACAAATATTGCGCTTCAAACCTATTTTAGATTCGGAACTCACTCGGCCTATGGAAAAGCGGCTATTGTTCCATTAATGGGGTTGTGGGCCTACTTTGTTTGGTTGGTGATCATTTTAGGAGCTGAAGTTTCCTATTTAGTAACCCATGGAACAGAGGTTTTAGGTCCAGAAGGGTGGAGCCCATCTTGGCTTGAATGCCGTGGGATATCTAAAATGTTAGCTCGCGCCCAGAATGCCTTTCAAGCAGGCGAGGGGCCTGTAAGAGTAGGTGCTTTGCAATCCGTAAGTCAGTTAGATTCAGAAAAACTAAAAATTATTTTAGGCGTTCTTGTAAGAGAAAAGTTTTTGGTTCAATGTCTAGAACCGTCGGAGCCCGAGGAGGAGTATTACAGTGTGGCAAGAGATCTTTCCCAGATGAGAATGGATGAAATACTAAATCCATTCTTCGGTGGGAAGCTTGGACAAACAGTTGGCGACGCCAAAGGACTGTGGGAAGAATCGATCGATTATTGGTTAAAGTTTTTTAAAGATAAGAACTTACAGAATATCTAAGGCGATGAGATGAGTTGGGAACAGGAAATAGCTACTGCTTTTAGAAAGATCGAAGAACTAGTTTCGGAAGGTTTTTTAACGGAAGAGCAAGCGCAGAGGCTTGAAAGTGTATCGGAAAAGTATCAGTTTTTCCTTCCAAGGTATTATGCGAGCTTAATCGATAAGAGTGATCCGATGTGCCCTATTCGGTTGCAAGCTATTCCCCGTTGGGAAGAGAGTCTTTCGAAAAAAGAGGAAATTGCCGATCCCCTGCAGGACTTACAACATCAACCCGTTCCCCGAATCACTCATCGATACGCCAACCGAGTTCTTCTCCACCTCACACCGAATTGCAGTATGTACTGCCGGTTCTGTTTTAGAAAATCACTTTTAAATGAATTAAAAAGCGATCTCTTTTCGGGGGCACTGACCGACGCTTTTCAATATTTAAAAAATCAAACTGAGATTCAGGAAGTCATTTTTTCAGGGGGAGATCCCTTTATGGTCAGTGAGGGGGCTCTTCAACAGACACTTCAAGCCTTGTCTCATATTTCTCACATCAAAAGAGTTCGATTTCACACTCGGGTTCCTGTGACTTTACCATCTCGAGTAAATTCGACTTTTGTGGATGCTTTGACGAGTACGAGGTTTCGTCCAATCGTGGTGACTCATTTCAATCATCCCAAAGAATTAACTCATCAGGCTCTTGAAGCATTATTTCGGCTTCGTGAGAAAGCTGTTCTTCTTAATCAGTCGGTTCTTCTAAAAAATGTGAACGATGAAGCACACGTTCTCATCCAGTTGTGTGAAAAACTATTTGAAGCAGGAGTGTTGCCCTATTACTTGCATCAACTAGATTCGGCTCAAGGTACAAGCCATTTTTATGTGGATGAGGACCGTGGTAGAGCCATTGTGGACGAAATGAGAAAACGTCTTCCTGGTTATTTAGTGCCACGATATGTAATTGATATTGTTGGTGATTCGCACAAGAGAGAAGTTTGAATCGAGGGCTTTACAAGATCGCTTTTCGAGAGGAACATGGGGGCTCTTTTGGAGGGATAGGCAAATTGGTATGCCACCGCATTCGAAATGCGGCGACCGCAAGGTCTTGAGAGTTCGAGTCTCTCTCCCTCCGCCAATTTAATGCCCCCCCGAACCCCCTTCAGAATTTTCAGTGGCTTTTGGCACCCANNATAGCGGCTTCAATCTCAGACAAGGACTCCTCAGCCGCTGAAAGCTGCTTTTCAAGTTGTTTGAGTTTAGGGTGTTCTGACTTGGTGCAGCTAAGGGCAAGCGTAAGGGGTATTAAAAGGGCTACTCTTTTGCACAGATTCGACTTCATTACTTTTCTCCCATGAGTTTTGTGGATTAGAATAGAGCCATGGCTACTAGGACAATAACGGTTGTTGTATTCAGCGTTCTCCTATTATGCCAGTGTGCCACTAAACATCAACCCGTTCGATTTCCTGCAACGTTTCAAAAATTTCCCGAAGAGATTTTTTCGTCAAGCACTGTCAAAGAGTGCAAGCTTTTAGAAGTTAAGCCGGAATTAACGATTCTTGAAAAAAAGCGGTTGATGGATCTTTACACTTTGGAAGCTAAGCATGTCAAAGTAGGTTCGCCCCGATTTCAAGAGCTCTTGAGTAAAACTGAACAGTTGAGGTTTGAGGTCGAGCCTATTGTCTCTGAGAATGAAGATATCAAGACAGAATTGTTTTTGGAAAATAAAGAATTGGGCGAGGAAGAAAAAAATGGAATTCAGAACCCAGCTCTTAAAAAAGCCTATTCGCAGGTTTACCAGCTCTGGAACAAAGACGAAAATCAACAGGCCTTAAATAAAGCTAAAGAGTTGATTGCAGAGGAAGAGTTAATCAAGAAAAGTAGTCGAGCCGAGAGATTGAAGGTTCTAAATCTCTATTTCCGAATCGCTCACGATGTAGGAGATATCGCCGCTATTACCGAAGCCTACCAAAAAATAAAGGAGGTAGAATCTTGCTCAAGCGAAGCTGCCAATGCAGCACTCTTGCTAGCACTCACCCATTTTTCCAAACAAGACCCTCAGAAAGCTCTAGAAATTTACTCCAAACAATGCGATGAGGATCAGTCTATTTCAAATCAAACTCGGAGGAGCTACTGGACCTATCGCTTTAGAAAAGCCATTGATCCGAAACTAGCCGAGACCGATTTTAAAAAACTAAATTCTTTGCCTCTACCTGGCTATTATCTTTATCTCGCTTCGAGTGAACGGGGAGAAAATTTTTCAATTCCTGAAGTCGATTCCAAAGCGAGCCAGCGGTACTTGGATGATGCCTTTGAAGTTCCAAACAGCGTGAATAGATATTTGCTGAAGGCGGAGGAGAGACTGAAAGCGGGCCTTAAGAAAGATGCGAATCTTTACTTGGGGAAAGCTTTCAATGCTGTAAAGAATCATCCTGAGAAAAATTTGCTTTCGATGCTTTATATTGCTCACTTATACCGAGCCGCTGGGAATCATTTAGAGTCGATGAAAACCTTTTCAGCCATTGTGAGTGCCAATCAGTCTCCCACTCAGGAGTGGACGCCCGTTATTCACAGTGAGTTTTTAGAGATGTTTCCCAGACCTTTTTCGGAAAAAGTCGGATGGCTCGCCAAGGAATGGAACATTGATGAAGATTTTATTTACTCGATCATGAGGCAGGAAAGTGCATTTAACCCCGGCGCCGTAAGTTCAACTGATGCTAGAGGGCTGATGCAGTTGATGCCTAGTCTTGCGAGAAGTTTAAGTCACAGTTGGAAGTATCAGCCCTATGCAAGTGATCGCTTTCTTTTTCAAGCGGAAGAAAACCTTAAATTATCTACTTATCACTTGAATCAATTGCGGAAATTAGCACCTCATTATGCGCTCATCGCCGCCGCTTACAATGCAGGATTAAAAAGAACGGGCCGATGGTGGCAAAAATTTGGAGATCAACCTCTAGATATTTTTGTTGAGTTTATTCCAGTGACCGAAACTAGAAATTACGTCAAGTTGGTCCTGCGTAATTATCTCTATTACAAAGCTATGAGAACCGGAGGTAGCCTTCCTCCCAATCTGGTAGCAATGAAATTGCCTGATTACACCTTGCCGAGAACTATCAGTAGTCGCAAAATCCTTAAGTAGAGATTAAACTTCAACTTTTCGGTTTAGTTTTTTGCAGGTGGTTCAATGCTTTCAAAGTTGTCTCCAGTTTTTCGATAAGCTCTTCGACAACAACTTCGTCTTCAGATACTTCAGTTTTTAATTCTTCAATTTGTGATCCCATTAATACCGATGAAAAAAGAGCGGTGAAAGAGCAAAAAAGAGCTGTTCCAAAGATCATCATAGTAATTCCCAAGACGCGACCTNNTAGTTAGAATCCCAAACATAGGGTGTTTCAAGAGGCTCCCGATTCGAAAGGCTAAGAGTTTTGAACTCGAAGTGAGCTGCATTTTCATGAATCCCCCTTTAGGAAAAAAGGAAAAGCACCTCAATTATAGTGCAGAGTTAACATTAAAACCCCAAGTATTCTTTTAGTGCTCTGACAGTGACGTAATTTGTTTCTAACTGTCGTCCTCTTTTTCACTCGTTTTTTAGGCCCTTCAAAAACCCTCTTTCAAAATCAGTGGTTTACCCCAACGAGATTCGTGGCATAGGGGTTGCTTTTTAGACTATTATCCAGGGGAAACCCTGAGAGCGACTCTGTAGACTCAATGTCTTCGAGAGAAGTCCCCGGGTGGGTGGAGGTATTCGTTGGTCTCGGCATACTTAGCGGTAAAATGTTGCGGTGGGTGGAGCAATACCTTGAAAAAGCATGTTGTAATTGTGATGAGTGCTCTAGTTCTGCTTGCTTCGTTTCGAACTGAGGCGAAAGAGTTGGGAGTCTCTTCATCCAGACAAAACAACTCCGTTTCTTATCCAGCTTTTCCAAAAGAAATTTTAAATCGGTCTCGAGTAAGAGCAAAAGAGAAAGAAACTCTTAACAATCAAGTTGATCCACTTCTACATCAGGACTGGGGGCTTTCAGATATTGGTTTTTTTGACTCCTTTACTCCGCTGGTTCAGCCGATCCTGGGGCAGGTTGCTCCTTGCTCTAATCAGATTGTTGTTGCTGTCGTAGACACGGGTGTAGATTACACTCATCCTGAGTTAAAAAATAATATTTGGACCAACTCTGGTGAAGTGGGGTTTTGGAATCCTAAAGAGGCTAATTCGACAACGTGCCGGGATAAAAGCTGCAATGGATTAGATGATGATAACAACGGTTTCATAGATGACGTTGCTGGATGGGACTTCGTGAACAATCAGCCCTTGCCCTTTGACTCTCACGGGCACGGGACTCACATTGCTGGTATTATTGCCGCTCAAAGCTCAAACGGGATAGGAGCTACCGGAGTCTGCCCCAATGTATCTATTATGGCCTTAAAGTATTATGACTCTGGAAGTAACGGAGTGAACAATTTACAAAACACCGTGAGAGCGATTCAATACGCTGTCCGCATGGGAGCTCACATTATCAATTATAGCGGAGGCGGGTCGGAGCCAGCTTCGACCGAAAGAATGGCCGTTGAAGAAGCCAATCGAAAAGGGGTCTTATTGGTAGCAGCAGCTGGAAATGACGGACATAATAATTCGATTAGCCCCTATTATCCCGCTAGCTATCCTGTCGATAACATTATTGGTGTAGCTTCCGTGAATCAAAAAAATCAGTTACTTTCTTCGAGTAATTACGGGACGACAGTTCATGTGGCAGCCCCCGGTCTTGGTATATTAAGCACTGTCCCTGGGGCTCGATTTGCCACGATGTCGGGAACATCTCAAGCTACAGCTTTTGTTTCAGGCGCAGCAGCACTTCTAGCAAGCCAGAATCGAGGGAAGGGTGCAAGCTTTGATTTTCATCAAATCAAGCAATGGATTTTAGATGGAGCGAAACCACTCCCATCTAATGAAAATAAATCGATAGTAATTTCAGGGTTACTCTCAATTCCTGGAAGCTTAGCTCAAGCTGTGAAAAACAACGCTCAGGATTTAGCTCAGCAAAAAGAATCAGTCCCGTCTATTGCGTTAATTCCGGTCGGGAAATCAAAAAAGAAACTTCAAGATTAAGTTATCTATCTTTTTTCTGAACCCGTTCAGCCCTTAAGACTCCGGAAATTCCTTCGATGGCAGAAATAATTTTGGAAAGATGATTTAAATTTTTGATAGAGATCGAAAAGAGGCAGAGCGCCTTCTTGTCTTTGGTAGTTCCAATTTGAGCTCTGGTGATATTTGCATCTTGATCCTTGATAACCCCCGACATGTCGGCCAGAAGTCCTGGTCTGTCCTCACAGATAACTCTTATTTTGACTGCTCTTTCAGTCGCAGTAGTTGTGTCCCATTCAATGTCAATGAGTCGATGTGGGTCCGAGTCAAAAATCTTAGGGCACTTTCGGGTATGAACACTGATCCCTCGCCCTCGAGTAATAAAGCCGACAACAGAATCTCCCGGCACAGGGCTGCAGCATCTGGCAAAGTGCACCAAAAGGTCTTCGATCCCTTTGACTTTAACCACTTGCCGAGTTGTGCTTTTTTTCGAGGCCTCCTCAACAATTTTTTGCAAAGGACGTTTGGTTTCCTTTAACTCTTTTGTTTCCTTGGCTTCAGCTACCTCTTTTTCTTTGGATGGAAGAGGTAGACGGCTCATCACTTTTTTGGGTGAAAGCTTCCCGTAGCCTATTGCACTCAAAAGGTCATCTACCGATTTCAGAGAGAATGCTTCAACCCCTTTTTGGATGATCCCCTCTTTGATCAGAGATTTTAATTTGAGGTCCTCTTTTTTAAGCTCTTTTTCAAGCAGCATTTCTCCCGTTGCCATGGAGCGCTCGTGCTCCTGTACTTTAATAAACTGCCTAATTTTGCTCTTGGCTCTGGAGGTTTTAACAAGTTTTAACCAGTCCTTGTGAGGGGTTTGGTTCGGGGATGTGAGCACTTCAACGGTGTCACCACTTTTTAGTTTGTATTTGAGTGAGACCATTCGCCCGTTGACTTTGGCCCCGATACAGTGATGACCCAAGTCGGTGTGAATAGTGTAAGCAAAATCAAGAGGAGTTGCCCCTTGGGGAAATTCGATGACTTTCCCTTTGGGAGTAAAAATATAGACATCTTCCGAAAAGAGGTCGAGTTTTACAGTCTCTAGAAACTCATTGGGATCTTGAAGGTCTTTGTTCCATTCGACGAGTCGATTGAGCCAGCTGAATTTCGATGTCTCTGCCGATATGTTTTTTCCTTCTTTATAGGCCCAGTGAGCAGCAATGCCTCGTTCTGCCGTTTCATGCATTTGCTGAGTGCGGATCTGAATTTCTATTTTTTCCCCTCCCGGGCCTACTACTGTCGTGTGAAGGGATTGGTAAAAATTGGCTTTCGGAATAGCGATGTAGTCTTTGAAACGACCAGGAACGGGTGTCCATAGCGAGTGGATAAGTCCTAAAGCCCCATAACATTGCTCTACAGTTCCAAGAACGATTCTAAACCCGGTTAAGTCATAGACCTGTTCAAAGGTTAAATTTCTTTTTTCCATTTTTTTATGAATACTATAAAAATGTTTGGGTCGTCCGGTGACATTGGAATTGTGGTAGCCGTGTTCCTGAAGAGCCCCTTCAATCATCGCCAAGACATCGTTTGTGTATTGGTCTCGCTCTTTGAGTTTTTTTGAAACTTGAGACACAAGCTTGTAGTAAATCTCAGGTTTTGAGTACCTCAAAGAGAGATCTTCAAGTTCCCGTTTCATTGCTGATAGTCCAAGGCGGTTCGCCAGAGGAGCATAAATATCCAGAGTTTCCTGAGCGATTCTAGCTTGTTTATCAGGACGTAAATGCTGAAGAGTTCTCATGTTGTGGGTTCGATCGGCAAGTTTTACCAAAATAACTCGAAGGTCTTTCGCCATTGCGAAAACCATCTTACGAAAGTTTTCGGCCTGTTTCTCTTCGCTCGTTTGGAAAGAAATTTGACTAATTTTGGTGACCCCATCCACAAGAGCTGCTATTTCAGGCCCAAATTGCTCCTCGATTTGAGGTAAAGTCGCTACAGTATCCTCCACAGTGTCGTGGAGCAGAGCGGTCGCGACGGTCACGGTATCTAGTCTTAATTCTGCAATAATAAATGCAACTTCAATAGGATGATGGAAGTAACTCTCTCCACTGCTTCGTTTTTGACCTTTGTGAACTTCTTCTGAGAATAGGTATGCCTTTTCGATGAGGCTGGTGTCGGCCTCTGGGTTGTATTGTTTTACGCAGGAGATGAGATCGGCCAGTTCTTTGGGCTTAGAGCTTACGAGCGGAATGATGGGAGTTTTGCTCATTTCTCTTTCTCCAAGCATTCGTGTTGGATGATCGTTTTCAGCTCCTGAAATGCTCTCTCTAGGTTGTCGTTTATAATTTGATAGTCGTACTTCTGACTCCATTTGATTTCACTATAGGCATTATTAAGACGATTTTCAATGGACTCAGCGGAGTCTCCTTTGCGCTGTACTAGGCGTTCTTTAAGAGCCTCCATTGAGGGGGGATGAATAAAAATCAATAAGACGCGATCGCCATAAAGAGCTTGAAGGTTCATGGCTCCCTGAACATCGATGTCAAAGACAGGGTTTTTACCTCGGGCCAAAAGCGAATCGACAGTGGCTCGAGTTGTTCCGTAGCGTTTTCCGTGAACAAGTGCCCACTCAGCAAATAGATTCTGATTAATTTTATCTTGAAACGTCGAATCGTCGACAAAGTGATAGTGAGTGCCTTCGACTTCATTCGGGCGCTTGGGTCGGGTTGTTGTTGAGACCGAGCGTTGGAGTTGAGGGAATTCTTTTAACAACATCGAGGACAATGTTGTCTTTCCAGCGCCACTCGGGGCAGAGATAACCACCAATCTCGGCAATGGAGTGTGATGGGTTCGTTTAGGAGACAAACAGCCTTTCCTCCTGCGGTCTTAACGAAGCCCCAGCGGGAGAACGCCTCTCGCACAAGCGATCGTTAAGTGTTTGGGCAACGACGCTCGAGAGAATCACATGGTTTGAATCGGTTAGTATGAGCGATTTCAGTTTTTTGCCCTTAGTCGCATCTACTAATCTGTTTTCTTCTAAAGCTTTGTCTCTCCATCGTCTCATGGGAAGAGAGCCGGCTTCAAAAATTCCTAAAATTCGATCGACTTTCACAAAGCTTCCGTGACCGATGTTTAACATTCGGTCCGAGTGAGACTCCGAACTCGTTATCCCTTGATAGTTATTCGACATTTTGTACCTGTTCCCTTAGCTTTTCGATTTGGGTTTTTAAATTCACGGCCAGTTGCGTTATTTCTATGTCTGCTGATTTTGCTGCCGTAGTGTTGACCTCACGATGCAATTCTTGTGTTAAAAAGTCCAGCTTTCTTCCAATAGCTCCCGTTTGATTTAAAACAGAAAGAAAAGATTCGGCGTGTGTTTTTAACCGGTCAATTTCTTCAGTAATATCAGACCTTTCAGCGGCCATGGCCACTTCCCATTCCATTCGATGGGGATCCGCAGGGCTTGAAAGCTTCCATTGAGCCAACCGAGTCTCTAATCGCTCTTTAATCTGAATAGGTTGTCGGGGGGCCAATCTAGTTAAATTTTCCAAACTGGTCTTAAGTTCAGAGATGCCTTGCGTTAAAATGGATTTGAGTTTAGCCCCTTCTTGTTCTCTCATCTTTTGGAGCTCTTTAAGAACAGTTTCGAATTTACTCTTGAACGATTCAACGAGGTCGGGGACAGGTTCTAAGTTGTCATTTAAGATAAAAACTTTTCCCGATTGAAAGAGCATCTCTAATGAGGGAAGTTTAGCCGTGCCAAATTTCAAGTGAAGTTTTTCCGCACCTTCAATAATGGATCTGGCTGCTTCTTCATCGATGGAGTACTTCGAGAATGAGCCGTTGCCTTCAGATTGGGCTTGAGATTTTTGTCGAACATTAATTTCGAATGAACCACGCTCGAAATAGTTCTTTAAGATCTCTAAAAGTTGTAACTCTAAAAAACTTAGACTCGAAGGAAGTCGAAAACGAGCGTCCATGTAACGATGGTTGACAGATTTTATTTCAATAGAAACTTGAGAGGTTCCGACAGTCAAATCGCCTCTGCCAAATCCGGTCATCGATTGCATATGGGATCTCCTATCCATTCAGTGCTACAGTTAAATTTTCAACCTCAAGACAGACCCTATCGACATCTCGAAAATCTATGAATCGCACCTCGGGGTCGCTTCTTAACCAGGTCACTTGTCGCTTGGCCAGTTGGCGAGTCTTCTCAATGATTTCATTTCGCAGTTGTTTTTCAGTGATTTTTTTACTTAGAAATGCTTTGCATTCAGCGTAACCAATGCTGTTTAGACAACGGGCATCAGGAAATTGCTCAAGTAATTTTCGAGTCTCTTCAACGATTCCAGCAGCAAGCATTTTTTCTGACCTATTTACAATAGCTTGATTAAGGGCATGTCTGGAAAGTGTCACAGCATATTTCATCCACAGTCGATTTTTTTGCGCATCGGAAAAGGGGGTTGGTTTGAGTTGGCTTGGAAGCTCTTTAGTTGTTCGTAAAATAGCAAGGGCTCTTAATAATCGATATTTATCATTCGGATGAATGTTTTCAGCAGCTTTTGCATCCTTCCTTTTGAGCTCGTCGTGCATTTTGTGAGTGTTTACTTTGTCATCTTCACAGAATTCTTTTTCCAAGCTTTCGATAACTTCACTGGCGATGTTGGGTAATTCATACATCCCAAATTGAAGTGCTCTTAAGTAAAAATAGGTGCCTCCAACAATAATAGGTAGCTTTCCCCTAGATGCGATATCATTTACGGTCTTCTCGGCGAGCTGGACAAAATGGAAGGCCGAAAAAGGTTCATTTGGAGACGCAATGTCTAGTAGATGATGAGGTGCTCCAGCCTTTTCCTCGGCACTGGGTTTACTGGAACCAATGTCGAGGCCTCGATAAACGGTGGTTGAGTCCATGCAGACAATTTCACCATTTAATCTGTTTGCGAGTTGAACAGCTAGTTTAGTTTTGCCCGAGGCGGTAGGCCCTAATATAGCGATTGCAAGTTGTCTTTTCATAATCCCTTAAAATAGTTTTGGAGTTGTTCTTTTGTTATTTTTAATAAAATAGGGTGGCCATTCGGGCAAGTCCAGCTTTCATCGATTCCATTGAGCGATGAGACTAAATGGTCCAAGTGGGTTCCGAGATGTTCGGATTGAGGCTCTAGGTTGATGATTGCATGTAATAAGGTTTTGATTTTGTCAGTTTCAGTTTTTGGTTGGGCCATCCCTGAAAGTAATTCTAATAGCTTTAAGATGAAACCCTTCGTGTCCGCACCAGAAAAAAACTGTGGTACGCATTGAACAGCGATATCTTTATCGCTGTAAAGTGATATTTCAAAACCCAAGCGTTTAAGTTCCGGAAGAAAATGCTCCAAAGTTTTTAGCTGGGGACTTGAAAGGTGAATAACCTCAGCTAAATCAAGACTGGTTGTACTAGTTTTGCCTCTCAACAGATTTTGCTCAAGCGTTTGATATAAATCTCTTCTCTGTAGAGCTAAACGATTGATGATGTAAAGTGTTCCTTTGTCATTCGTCGGTTCACATAGCAAAAAGTGTGAATTTAAAAATCCAATTTGAAGAAAAGATTCTGAAGCGTAGGGCAGGGGATTGAAAGTATGTTCCGAAGCTGCTTGTGAAATTTGAGAGGCATGGCTCTTAAAGCCTTTAGATTGAAGTTGCTTGCGAAGCGAAGTGATTAGCCAGCTGTATAATTTTTCTTGGCGGTAAAAGCGGACTTCTAGCTTTTGGGGATGAACATTCACATCAACCCAATCACCTCGAATGTCTAAATAAAAAACACCAGACACTTCGAGGTTGGGGCCTAGAAATTCGAGAAAACTATTTTTCAAACTGGATAGAATAAATCTGTTTTTTACAGGGCGTTGGTTAATGATGAGTGTGATTTCCCCTCTGTCCTGTGCACAATCTGGTGGGGAGAGAAAAGCTTCGAAACTCATCTCATCCATCTTGTCGTTAAATGTGAGAGGTTCCCATTCAGGTTTGAGACATTCTTTCATCCGGTCCATCCGGTTTGTCGATGTGTACTGAGACAGAAGTCTTCCATTGTGAAATAGAAAAAAAGAGGTCTGAGGATTTCCCAAAGCGAGTTCTCTTAATGTTTTTATGCAGTGGGAAAGCTCTGTAGTCTGGGAGCGCAAAAATTTAAACCTCGCTGGAATTCGAGCAAAAAGATCTTTCGCTGTAACTTGAGTGCCAGGGGGACAGCCAATGGGTTTTATCGAACAACTTTCTCCGAAAGGAACATGAAGTGAAAGTCCACGCTCGGCGCTATGAGTTCGACTTCGAATAGAAAAATCACACACTGATGCAATGCTGGAGAGGGCTTCACCCCTAAATCCGTAGGTTCCAATCTCCTCTAAGTCGGAAAGCTCTTTGAGTTTACTCGTAGTGTGTCGTTCGACTGCTAAAGCTAAGTCTTCTTCAAAAATGCCGTGCCCATCATCAATCACGGTGAGCTCTTTGAGTCCTCCTTCAACTAAGTGGACTTCGATTCGTGTTGCGTTTGCATCCAGGCTGTTTTCGACAAGCTCTTTAATAAGGTTGGAAGGGCGTTCGACCACTTCACCAGCCGCAATTTGGTTGATGACATTGGAAGAAAGTTTACGAATCCTTCGCGGGCCCGTTTCTGAGAGTTTGGAGTTTTCCGTAAGAGCCATAAAGCGATAACCTTAGCTCGCTGAGACCCAAACGGAAAGTGGCAAAACCCTATTTGGAAAAACGCTGCGCGTTATTTGTGAGTGGGTTTTTCGGAGCTTACTGCACGGTCGGGTAAAATCGAGTCGAGAGAGGGGTCTTTGGATTGTTCTTCCTCTGTTTCAGGTAGAGCCGGAGCCGGAGTAGCAGATATTTCACTCATGCTGACGGGCGGCACGGTAGGGCCATTTTCCTCAAAAAGCCCTCTTTCTAGCCCTTGGTCTTGAACTATGGGGGCTCCGCCAATTTGAATTGGGTTTCCTTGAAGATTGGGATCGATATTGGGTTCAGTCGGAAAGGGGGCTGAATCGTTGAATCCATTCAATCGCTCTCTCTCAAACGGGGCTCCGCCTTGAGGGCCCGGGTTACATCGGCCGCAGGGACCGGCACCTTCCATAGGTCCCCCGCCGCCCATCATGCCGCCTCCGCGACGGCAATTGGCCAAAGAAAATAGACATAAAGTGATCAAAAGAATGTTGCGGAATCGGTGCATGGCTCTCCCCCCGAGATAACCCTTATTGAATTA
>DDPO01000148.1:17299-17711 GCA_002342225.1 Bdellovibrionaceae bacterium UBA2466
CTTTAAAAGACTTCAAGTGCAGTGCCAAAACTCCAGCTAGGGGTAAAAAGCAAAATGTGCCTAGTGATTAGACGAGGCAATCACATCACGGAGAAGTGTCAAAGTTTTAGCCAAATTACTTTGAGGCTTTTTTAACCGCTCTCACCAATTTTTTAAGAGCAGTTTTATGAAGTTCGTAAAATCCGAGAGTTAGGGCTTTTACGAGGGGGATGAACTGGGTTTTTGCTATATAGCGACGTTGAAAACTTCGGCGAATAGTTTTGTGGAGATGTTGGTTGTCTGATGTTTTTGTGCCAGGATAGACTCGAAAATTACCCCAGTGTTTGTCGACATATTTCAGATTAATTTGTCGATTCGAACAACACTCAAGATAGAACCATAAGTCCATCGCTAAATGGTCGCTCTCAGGATA
>DDPO01000148.1:17774-18438 GCA_002342225.1 Bdellovibrionaceae bacterium UBA2466
ATGTTTGGGGGCTTGATATTTTATGGGTTCAAGGTCTTTGTTGTAGACCTGACAATTACCAATGATGAGCGAAGGAAAATCGACGTTTTTGAACTCATTGATGACTTCTTGGAAAATGCCACGCTGATAGAAATCGTCATCATTTAAAAGTCCTAAAATTTCACCTCGAGCTAATTTAATTCCTTTGTTTAAAGCATCGGATTGGCCCGAATCAGACTCGCTCACAATTGTTATAAAAGGGTACTTTAAAGCATATTGTTTGGCGATATTCAGTGTTGAGTCGGTCGATAATCCATCGACAATGATGACTTCAAGATGAGGGTAGTTTTGAGAGACTACAGAGTCTAAGGCCTGAGCAATGAACTCTTCCCCATTTCGGGTGGGGACAACGATAGACAAAAGGGGAAGGGAAGATTTACCTGACACAAACCCGGTTTCTTCCTTGGTTTTTTGCGTCATACAAAGCTTTGTCAGCAAGAGCAATGAGGTCGTTTGCTGTTTTGCTGGAGGAGTCTAGAGCTACAACTCCAAGGCTAATAGTCACTGCAATCGTTTTACTCTCAAAGATGAAGGGATGCTTTTCTATTGCAGAGCGGATCCTTTCAGCAACATCAATTGCTATTTGAGAGTTGGTTTGGGGCAGGAGCAGAGCAAACTCTTCTCC
>DDPO01000148.1:18489-20556 GCA_002342225.1 Bdellovibrionaceae bacterium UBA2466
GACGTAATCTCCTGCTGGGTGACCAAATGTATCGTTTATCTTTTTGAAATGATCAATATCAAACAGAATAAAACCCAGTGGTAAATTACTTATTTTGGCTCGATTAAATTCCTCTTGGATTGTTTCAATAATAGCTTTTCGGTTCAAAATTCCAGTCAAGCTATCGGTTGAGTAATCATAATTTTTGAGACCGGCCCTAGTTTCAATTTGTCCCTCTCTTACAAACTTAAAAAGCGTATTCCCACAGCGAATGTGGTCCCCATCATTTAAGAGACACGGCACTTGGGCTTCAAGTCGATTGTCGTTTACAAAGGTGCCGTTGGTGCTCCCGAGATCTTTCACGGTCACTCCGTTTTCCGTTATGATAAACTCGGAGTGTTTTCGAGAAATAGATGTTTCTGGAATACAAATGTCTGTGTTGAGCTCGCGACCCAACAGCATTTTTTCCTTGGTGATGAGAAAATATTTTCCGAGCGGCTTACCAGTAATCACGACAATGGCTGGAGGATTAGTCTTAGCTTCTTCAATGACATCTGCTATCGTTTTCCCATCCACAGCNNCGAGTTTTTGTAGGTTCCGATTTTTCTGCGATGTTGGGATTCGAATTGTGTTTAGAGTCTGACATAATATTAAAATTATATCATAAAGATTGTCTTAGTAGCTTTTTGGCCTCTTCAACCCCAGGTTGGTTAAATGCGTTAACTTGGTAAAACTCTCCGGCAATAGCACAAGCAAATTCTTGAAAGAGTATGAAAGAGCCAAGGGTTTCTGGGGATAATTTTTCAAACATAAATCGGTAAGTGGGCACTTTTGCCCCTTCAAGACTTTGTGCCGTTGCAAGAAGGGCTTTCGAGTTAATCTCCTCGAATGAGTGTTCTGAGAGATATTTGAAATCGGGAGTAGGCACTGGAGCAGGACCTACAGTTAAAGGGGTTTTACTGGGTGCCACATCGATAAAGCCTACTAACTTGTTGCTTGGCCCCTCTTTAAAGAGTTGTAGTAACGAATGCTGATCTCTTGTTCCCAGTGCTCCAACAAAAGTCGGCCCTACGGCTTTTCCGGACATATCTTTTTTCCCGAGGCTTTCTGCCCAGAGTTGAACATACCAATCGGTTAAAAGCTTTAGATTGCTCTGATAGGGCATTAAATACTGGGTGTGATGTCCAAAATGGGTATCCCAAATGTAGGACATTGCTGCAACTTGGTAAGCAGGGTTAGCATCAACTCCAAGAGAATCCGAGTAGTGTCTGAAATCTCGAGCCCCAGCAAGCAGACCGTAAATGTCAACCCCACCTAGTGCAATCGGGAGAAGTCCAACCGATGTTAACACACTAAAGCGTCCTCCAATATTGGGTGGAACGGCTAAACTTGCATAGCCATGTGTATTTGCCCAGCGTCTCAACTCCCCAGTCTCGGGATCTGTGATAATTACGATACCTTTGGAGTCAAGATGGGAGTGTAAGTGAAAAAAAGCAGAAAGAGTTTCAGTGGTGTTCCCCGATTTGGAAATGATGAGACAGGCTACTTTTCTCTCGGTTACAAAAGTTCGCGCACGATCCATGGCCCACCGATCAACGTTGTTTAACCAAAAGATGGGGAAGTTCTTCTCTTCAGTTTCGCTTCTGAGAGCCTCGAGTACCGCAGCCGCTCCCAGATGAGAGCCTCCGATACCACAAACTAAAAGTCCTTGGTATTTCGATTTGAGGTCTCGAGCAAGACGGGTAATTTTTGAGACCTCTTCTTGAGATATAGTTTTGGGCCAGTCAAAAAAGCCCACGGTTTTATTTTTAAACTTATCTTCAAGTTTATTTTTCGCGGAAGGTAACAAAGCGCTATGGGTCGAATCAAGGACAGTAGAGAACGAGGAAGTCAGTTGCGATAGTTCAATATTAAAACCCGGCAAATGATAGCTTTTCAAACCATTTTCTCCATTTCTCTGGCAAGAACCAATCGTTGAATCTGATTGGTGCCTTCAACAATTTGCAATGCTTTAGCATCTCTGAATAGTCGCTCTACCTCTTCTTCTTCTCTGAAACCACGTTCTCCCAAGAAGTGAACAAGGTCTTG
>DDPO01000186.1 GCA_002342225.1 Bdellovibrionaceae bacterium UBA2466
AATTTAAGTTCGTTCAAAAAACAGCAGGTTGAAAAAATTGCTCATTGGAAGAAGAAATTAGCTCCTTACCATGGAACCAAAGTCATCGGATATCACATGAGCTTCAACTACTTGTTCAAATACTTTGGATTTGAAATGGTGGGATTTTTAGAGCCTAAACCGGGCATTCAGCCCACAGCTCAGCACATTTTGAGCATCATCAAACTGGCCCAAGATCAAAAAGTGAGATTAATTGCGGTTGAAAACTTTTTTGATCCCAAACCCGGTGAAACCTTGGCCGAAAAAACAAAAGCTAAATTGGTTTCAATGCCAGCTTATGTAGGGGGTGACGAGAAATCTAAAACCTATCATGAATGGATGGATCATTTGATCGATGATTTAGAAAAAGGACTCAAATGAGTTGGGAAGTCATCCAGTTTTTGCTCCCAGCTTTCTGCATTTGCCTTATTCTAACTGGAATTCATGTTTATCTAGGCATTCACGTCATATCGAGAGGAGTAATTTTCGTAGATTTGGCATTGGCTCAAATTGCGGCCCTCGGAGCCACTGTTGCTTTTCTATTAGGCTTACCTCACGAAGGCGGAGCTACCTATTTTGTGAGCTTGGCTTTTACTTTAGTAGGGGCTGCCATTTTTGCTGCAACTCGCAATGTAGAGAAGAGAAGAATTCCCCAAGAAGCTATTATCGGCGTGACTTACGCTATCAGTAGTGCCGCTATTATCATTTTGACTGATAAGTCGAGCCACGGAGCTGAACACATCAAAGACATGCTGGTCGGCAACATTCTCTGGGTGAGCTGGAAAGATGTTTTAACCACTTTAGGGCTATACACTGCCATCTCCATTTTTCATTATAAATTTCGAAAAAAGTTTCTACTGATCTCTCTTCATCCAGAAGAAGCAAAAGCAAAGAAACTTTCGTTGAAGCTTTGGGACCTCCTTTTCTATGCGAGCTTTGGTTTTGTGATCACAAGTTCAGTAAAAGTGGCTGGGGTTTTACTGGTGTTCTCTTATTTGGTGGTGCCATCCATTATTGGAATGCTCTTTAGTAGTTCGGTTAAAGGCAGGCTAGCTATCGGCTGGAGTGTCGGCTTTATGGCTAGTGTTTGTGGTCTTGTGGCATCCTATATCTTTGATCTTCCCACCGGAGCCTGCCTAGTAGTTCTGTTTGGTCTACTTCTTTTGATAGCAGGCGTTATTCGTTGGTTCTTAAAATAGGTCTCTAAAACCCTTGTCCCTCGGCCTTTTTAGCAACACCTTGACTCTTTCCCTTACTTACCAAAAATGGTGTACTTTTAATTAAGGGGTAGGTCTTGGAAAGTCATTGGCTTAATGGGCTAAATTCAGAGCAAAAAGAAGCGGCAGTTCATGATCATGGCCCCCTATTGATTTTAGCTGGAGCGGGATCAGGTAAAACCACTGTATTAGTCGCCCGAACTGGAAGACTCATCGAAGAGAAAGTTGTTAAACCCCAAGAGCTTTGTGTGATGACTTTCACCAACAAAGCAGCTCGAGAATTAAAGCATCGAGTGAAAAGTAAATTGGGAGAAAATTTCGGTTCGATATGGGCTGGAACTTTTCACTCCTTTGGACGTCAGATCCTGAGAGAGTTTTACAAAGAGGCTGGCCTTCCTAAAACCTTTGGAATCCTCGACCCTGGAGACGCATCTGCCATTGTGAAAGAGGTTTTAAAAGATTTTCACTTGGGAGATAAGACGGCTTACGATGCAGATAAAATCCTAAGTATCATGAGTTTTTGGAGAGAGAGCGGTAAAACTTCAACTTCGAGTGTAGACGAATATGAACAAGCGGTTGAATGGATTCTTCCCCACTATCACAAAAAGCTAAAACAACTCGGAATGACCGACTTCGATGGACTCATTCTAAAACCTATCGAGCTCATGGAAAAAAACCAAGCGATACGAGAAAAGCTTCAAACACAATTCCGACAAGTGATGGTAGACGAGTTTCAAGACACCAATTTAATGCAGATGAAGCTTATTCGCCTACTTACCGCTTCTCACAATAACTTAACTGTTGTTGGAGACGACGATCAGTCGATTTACGGTTGGCGAGGAGCTTGTATTAAAAATATTTTAGACTTTCCAAAACAGTATCGGGATTGCAAAGTTGTTCGACTTGAGCAGAACTACCGTTCTTCGCCTGCTATTTTAGAGGTGGCGAATTCCATCATTGCGAAAAACAATGAGCGCCACAAAAAAGTTCTTAAACCATCGAAAAAGAACTCGGAGAACAGCCTTCCTAAAATCCTGGTTTTTGAAAATGAAGCTGAGGAAGGTGAGCAGATCGCTGGAGAAATTCAGCACTACAAGAAAATGGGCTTTAAAAACCGTGAAATCGCTGTTCTTTATCGCTCAAACGGCCAAGGGCCCATCATCGAAGCTGAGCTTCGAAAAATGCAAGTTCCCTACAGCATGACTGGAGGAACCGCTTTTTTCGATCGCAAAGAGACTCGCGACATCTTGGCCTACTTAAAATCCGCTCTCAAGCCAAGTGAACTGGCGTTAAGAAGGATTTTAAATACCCCTCCCCGCGGTATAGGAGATAAGTCTCTCGAGCATATCGAAGGTCTTTGCGAAAAAAGAAAACTGCCGTTTTGGAAAGCTGCTTTGGAGTGGCAAGAAGCCGGAGTCGATGAAAAAGCGGGTGCAGCGATAGATAATCTTTTTCTGCTTCTTAAAAATTTACCTGTCCAGTTATTGGCAACTACCAAAACACCCGGTGAAAATCTTTGTGATTTTTTAGTTTCTATTGGTTACAAATCTCACCTTGAAAAAATGGCCACCAATTCGTTAGTGGCTCATAACAAATGGAAGCTTATAGAAATTTTTGCAAGAGTTTTGGACCGCCAATTTGAGAAATCTACTCGCTCCGTTGAAACTCTGCGTGATTTTGTGGACTCTATGGAATTGAGAGACACCCTAGAAGACAAAGAAAATGAAGATCAAGTTCAACTGATGACCCTACACGCTTGTAAAGGTTTAGAATTCCCTGTGGTTTTCTTGATTGGGGTCGAAGAGGACATACTACCTCACAAAACTCTTGGGTCCGACATTCCAGAAGAACGGAGACTTTTTTATGTGGGAGTTACTCGCGCCCAACAGCATCTCATTTTAAGCCGAGTCCAAAAAAGACAGCGCCATGGAAAGCTACTAGACTCAGCCCCTTCAAGATTTCTTCTTGAAATACCTAAAAATCTAATGGAAGAGAGAGTAGGTCCAAGAACTGTATCTCAAGAGAGCCGAAAAGCGATGCTTGCCGAGCTGTTTAAAAAGCTCGATGGCCCCTCTGCCCCTATCACTAGATAATTGCAGGCCAATAGGCTATAACTCTCAAACTTATGGCTTTGGACTCAGAATTTCAAAAACAGTTAGAAAATCAGGTTGGGAAACGCAGGACTTTCGCCATTATTTCTCATCCCGATGCTGGTAAGACCACCTTAACTGAAAAACTTCTTCTTTATGGTGGAGCCATTCATTTGGCAGGAGCAGTTAAAGCCAAGGCCAGCCAACGAAACACCACTTCCGACTGGATGGAGATAGAAAAGCAACGAGGAATCTCTATCAGTACTTCCGTTCTGCAATTTGGCTACGATGGTTATCAAGTCAACCTTCTAGATACTCCTGGTCATAAAGACTTTTCTGAAGATACTTTTAGAACTTTGGTAGCAGTAGATGCAGCAGTCATGTTAATCGATGCTGCAAAGGGAGTGGAACCACAAACACGAAAGTTATTTGAAGTCTGCCGACTTCGAGGGCTTCCTATCTTTACTTTTATCAACAAAATGGACCGTCCAGCGCGCGATCCCCTAGAGCTTATCGATGAATTAGAAAGGGTTCTAGGAATTCGCTCAAGCCCTATAAGTTGGCCGATTGGAATGGGAGACCGTTTTAAAGGTGTTTACGATCGCAATACCAAAGAAGTTCATCTATTCAAATCATTCGATCGCGCTCATGCTGCCAAACAGATTCCTGTTGTTAAAGTGTCGAATATCGAAGACCCTGCCTCTTTAGAGGCCATAGCAGGTTCGGAAGATGAAAAAGAGGTCTACCGCGAACTTCACAAAGAGGTCATCTCTCAACTGGAACTTCTAGAGATTGCGGGTGATCCTTTGGATATGGAAAGAGTTTTAGCTGGCCAGCTCACTCCGGTGTTTTTTGGCAGCGCCATGAACAACTTTGGTGTGGAACATTTCCTACAGAACTTCTTAAAAATGGCACCCCCACCAGCAGGCAGAATAACTGACAAAGGCCCCGTGAGCCCCACAGATCCCAATTTTTCAGGCCTCTTTTTTAAAATTCAAGCCAACATGGATCCTCAACATCGCGACCGTGTGGCTTTCTTGCGTGTTTGCTCTGGCAAATTCACCCGAGGAATGACAGTTAAACACGGCCGTCTCCAAACAGATTACAAACTCAATAAGCCTTTAAACTTCTTCGCTCAAGAGAGAGTTCTCATTGAGGAGGCTTGGCCTGGAGATATTGTAGGGCTGCTCGATACCACTGGAGATTTTCGTATCGGAGATACTCTCTGTGAAAAAGGAATTTTTGAATATGAAGGGGTCCCTCGTTTCTCACCTGAATTTTTTGCGAGTGTCACTACAGCTGACCCCTTAAAAAGAAAACAGCTCCAAAAAGGTCTCGACCAGCTGACTGAGGAAGGGATTATTCAGATCTTTAAACACAAAGATCGAGGAGATGTGGCTCCGGTTTTAGGTGTTGTGGGAGCCCTGCAATTCGAAGTTCTCGAGCACCGACTAAAAACTGAATATAATGTTGCGGCAAAACTTGAACGGATGCCCTACCAACGGGCCAGATGGGTGGTTGAAAGTGAAAACAATGGAAAACTTCAAGATTCGCTCCGCGATTTCAATGCATTTGCTGATTGCTTAGTCGTTTACGACCGTGATCAACTTCCAGTTGTGCTCTTCAAAACAGAATGGAATCTGTCTTGGGCCGAAGGCCGCTATCCCCACCTCAAGTTTCTCCCCTCCGCCCCCAAAAGGTACGGCTTTACTTCTGGTAGGTAGCTTTCTATTCGATTTGG
>DDPO01000008.1:0-3665 GCA_002342225.1 Bdellovibrionaceae bacterium UBA2466
GGTCGAGCTTTTTAAGCGGACGGTAAGAGCAGGATCTTGGACCTCTTTGTAATTAAGGCTCGCTTCAAAGTTGGAAAGTGGGGTTGAAATTCTCCACGAATAGGGCATCACTCGATGACCTTCAAAAACCAAACCCTTATCAAACAGCTGTTTTACAACCCACCAGACAGTTTCCATGAAAGGAGTGTCCATAGTGCGGTACTTATTTTCGAAATCAACCCATCGGCCCGTACGAGTGATGATCTCTTCCCACTCTTTTGTGTATCGCATGACAATGCCGCGGCAGGCTTCGTTGAATTTAGCGACTCCATACTTTTCAACTTCTCGGTGACCCGCAAGCCCCAACTCATTTTCAACTTCAAACTCTACGGGAAGGCCATGACAATCCCACCCCCACCGACGCTGAACATAGCGCCCTTTCATGACCCAATATCTAGGAACAATATCTTTTAAAGTTCCCGCTAAAATATGACCATAATGAGGAAGTCCCGTTGCGAAGGGGGGACCATCATAAAAAACAAAGGGCTTTTGACCTTGATGAGCCTCTAGCCCCTTTTCAATGAGCTTGTTCTCTTTCCAATGCTTAAGAATAGTCTCTTCTAACGTAGGAAAATGAATATCACTTTTGACAGGATTTAAAATTTGCATCGGCTCAATTCCCATTCAGGCAAGTTACACTAGCCTGGGGAATTGAGCAATGTTGGGACTGATTTAGGTACGGTTAGGAGTAAACTTTTGGCTTATCTTCCATAATAGTTTTGTTGGGGGTAGCCATAGCCCTGCTGGGGATACCCATAGTTTTGTTGAGGGTAACCGTAATTCTGCTGAGGATAGCCATAACCCTGTTGCGGATAACCATAATTTTGTCGAGGGTAACCATATCCCTGCTGAGGACCATAACCTTGATTGGGGTACCCATAATTTTGTTGGGGGTAACCATTTCCTTGTTGTTGAGGATTAGTGAACTGATTTCTTAACCAAGGGAATAACCCAGGTCGGTTATTTCCATAGTTTTGGGGATAATAATTTTGCTGAGGGGGTGCTTGTTGAGGTTGCGCACCACAGGAATCTACATCTGTGTAGGAACCGTCTGCATATAAAATAAAACAACCACACTCATCGCAATAGCAATTGCCACCGCTATTGGCCCCTCCCCCACCATTGGTAGGTGCTCCTGATGCTGGTGGATTGCCATTGCTTGGGGCAGGACTTGCTTCGTCTTTGCCGCAGCCTGAAATTAAAATAAATAAGGAAACAAAAACTAAAGGTAAAAACTTCTCTCTCATTCGGCCCTAAAAGTGGATTAACTCCACCCCTCCCGGCGAGGGCTTAGAGCACCTTTGATGCCAAGGTCTCGGAGCCTTAGGGTTTCCTCAATACACGGTCATTTTGCCCTTTTATGTCGAGGTTTCAGGCCGTTTTACAAAAATTGTCACTTTTTCCAACAAAAACTTGCCTGCAATTTTCGGGAGTTGTAGCTTTTTCCGGTCCGTCATTTTTGAAGGAGTTTACATGCGAATTATTGTACTTAGCTTGGTTTTAACCCTCTCGACTTCACTTTTTGCTGAGACCTTTTTTTATGGAAAACTATTGGGAGGAACTCAACAAGTTGACCGTACAATGAACCCTGCTATCAGCATGAACGGTATTTTCTTAGGAAATTGGGGCCCTGCCATCAATGAGAATAAAGGCATTCAGCTTCAAGAGCTTGAGGGCCAATTTACAGCAGCTGTCGACCCCTATTTCTTTGCTAACTTTATTCTCTCTATTGAAGGGGGCGAGATAAGCCCTGAAGAGGCTTGGGTCTCGACTCTCGGCTTGCCAGTGGTCTCATTAAAAATGGGAAAGTTTTTCCAAAACTTTGGCAAAAACAATTTGATCCACACTCATGCACAACCTCTGATCGACAGACCCTTAGTCAATCAGCTTATTTTCGGAGAAGAGGCTTTTAATACTTCAGGGATCCAAGCTGATATTTTGGTACCCCTCCCTTGGTACTTAAACCTAAGCGTCGCGGGAGTAACAGCTAAAAACTCCGATGTCTATCAAACGAGCCGAGATGAGGACCTTGCCAACGTAACCCGATTAGAGAACCTTTGGGATATTACCGACTCAACCACTTTGGGGCTTGCAGGTTCTTATTCGGTCGGAAACAACAAAGCCAACAATCTTTCCCATTATTTGGGAATTGATCTGACTTTGAAATATGTCTCTCCCAAGGGACGAGGCAACTTAGCTATTGTTTGGACAAACGAATACATTAAGGGCTGGAGACGAGGTTACATGAACCTCTCGGAACCCGAGTGGGATAACGGATACGGCATCTATTCTATATTAATGGCAAGAATTCATCCCGTATTTTGGCTTGGGGGTAGATACGATCAAGTCAAGTTAACGAGCGATAGTACAAACAGTCAAACTGCAGAAAACGTCATTATAGCTTATGTCCCGACCGAGTTTTCATCGGTGAGATTACAGAGTGGTTTAACTCAGGAAACGGGACAAGAGACCAAGTGGCAGGCTTTACTTCAACTCAACGTAACTATAGGTTCACATCCCGCTCATGCTTACTAAAATACTTATCCTCATCAGTAGCTTTTCTTTAGGAACTGCAATCGCAAACCTCAGAGTGGTCACTACGACTGAAGATCTGCGCTCAGTAACTCAATCTTTAGGAGGGGAATTTGTTGAAGTATCCTCGATTGCTAAAGGCACACAAGACCCTCATTTCGTTGAAGCTAAACCCTCCTATCTCGTAGCTGTAAGCCGCGCCGACTTACTGATTTCAATCGGGCTTGAACTCGAAAGTGGATGGTTACCACTTCTTATCAGGGGCGCTAGACAACCTAAATTGATGCCAGGTGAACCAGGTTGCTTGAGTGTCTCAGAGGCCATTACTCCTATCGATGTTCGGGTTCAAGCTGATCGGTCCCAAGGAGATGTCCATCCCTTAGGAAATCCCCATTTCATGGCCGATCCGGATAGAGTCATTTCGGTAGCTGAACTGATATCCTCGAGACTTTCCCAGTTAGATCCTCCCCATGCTAAAGACTACAGCAACAATTTAAGTTCGTTCAAAAAACAGCAGGTTGAAAAAATTGCTCATTGGAAGAAAAAATTAGCTCCTTACCATGGAACCAAAGTCATCGGATATCACATGAGCTTCAACTACTTGTTCAAATATTTTGGATTTGAAATTGTGGGATTTTTAGAGCGTAAACCGGGCATTCAGCCTACAGCTCAGCATATTTTGAGCCTCATCAAACTGGCCCAGGATCAAAAAGTGAGATTAATCGCGGTTGAAAACTTTTTTGATCCCAAACCCGGCGAAACCTTGGCCGAAAAAACCAAGGCTAAATTGGTTTTAATGCCGGCTTATGTAGGAGGTGACGAGAAATCTAAAACCTATCATGAATGGATGGATCATTTGGTCGATGATTTAGAAAAAGGACTCAAATGAGTTGGGAAGTCATCCAGTTTTTACTCCCTGCTTTCTGCATCTGCCTTATTCTAACTGGAATTCATGTTTATCTAGGCATTCACGTCATATCGAGAGGAGTTATTTTCGTAGATTTGGCATTGGCTCAAATTGCGGCCCTCGGAGCCACTGTTGCTTTTCTATTAGGCTTACCTCACGAAGGTGGAGCTACCTATTTTGTGAGCTT
>DDPO01000008.1:3671-3865 GCA_002342225.1 Bdellovibrionaceae bacterium UBA2466
GCTGCTATCTTTGCAGCAACTCGAAATGTAGAAAAAAGACGAATTCCACAGGAAGCTATCATCGGTGTCACATATGCCATTAGTAGTGCTGCTATTATTATTCTGACTGATAAATCGAGTCACGGAGCTGAACATATCAAAGACATGCTTGTCGGCAACATTCTCTGGGTAAGCTGGAAAGATGTTTTAACCAC
>DDPO01000120.1 GCA_002342225.1 Bdellovibrionaceae bacterium UBA2466
AATTTCAGTTACGACCCCAGCTCCTACCGTTCTGCCACCTTCACGGATAGCAAATCGGACCTCTTTTTCCATAGCGATAGGAGTGATGAGTTCTACCTCAACTGCGACGTTATCGCCAGGCATAACCATTTCAGTACCCTTTGGAAGAGTGACAACCCCTGTTACGTCCGTTGTACGGAAGTAGAACTGAGGTCGGTAGCCTGTGAAGAATGGAGTATGACGGCCCCCTTCTTCTTTAGTGAGAATATATGCTTCTGCTTTGCACTTTTTGTGCGGGGTAATGGTGCCGGGAGCACACAATACCTGACCACGCTGTACGTCTTCTTTATTGATACCACGTAGTAGTAGACCTACGTTGTCACCAGCTTCACCTTGGTCAAGCAGTTTTCTAAACATTTCAACGCCAGTAACGACAGTTTTCTTAGTCGGTGTGATACCTACGATTTCAACTTCGTCGTTCACTTTCACGATACCTCTCTCAATACGGCCGGTCACCACAGTTCCACGACCTTGAATGGAGAATACGTCTTCTACTGCCATCAAAAAGGACTTATCCTTTTGACGAACAGGCATTGGGATATATGTATCCAAAGCTTCTACTAGTTTGTGAATGGCAGGTTCGCCAATTTCACTGGAGTCGCCTTCAAGAGCTTTCAAAGCACTTCCTTTAACTACTGGAATCTCATCTCCAGGGAATTTGTACTTTGATAGTAGCTCTCTCACTTCAAGCTCAACTAGGTCTAAAAGTTCTTTGTCGTCCACCATGTCCACTTTGTTCAAGAAAACAACCATGGCAGGTACACCCACTTGACGAGCCAAAAGAATGTGCTCTCGAGTTTGGGGCATAGGACCGTCAGCTGCGGATACTACAAGAATAGCTCCGTCCATCTGTGCGGCACCGGTGATCATGTTCTTCACATAGTCAGCGTGTCCAGGGCAATCCACGTGTGCATAGTGACGTGTGTCGCTCTGATACTCTACGTGACAAGTTGCAATCGTAATTCCACGCTCTTTCTCTTCCGGAGCTGCGTCGATTTGATCATAACGACGAGCTTCTGCAAAACCTTTCTTTGCAAGTACAGTGGTCATTGCCGAAGTTAAGGTGGTTTTTCCATGATCCACGTGACCGATCGTTCCTACGTTCACATGGGGTTTTGTTCGTTCAAACTTAGCTTTCGACATTTACTTTCCTCCTGACACTTTGGCGATAATCTCGCTTGCAATATTGCTAGGCACTGGCTCGTAGTGACTAAACTCCATCGTATAGGTAGCTCTACCCTGACTTAGAGAGCGTACTTGAGTAGCATATCCAAACATTTCTGCCAAGGGGACTTCTGCTTTTATTAGCTGGACATTCCCTTGAGGCTCCATGGACATGATTTTTCCTCGTCGAGCATTTAAGTCGCCAATAATGTCACCCATATTTGCTTCGGGGACAACAACTTCAGTGCTCATGATAGGCTCAAGAATCTGAGGCCCCGCTTTTTTACAGCCATCTTTGAACGCCATGGATGAAGCAATTTTGAAGGCGATCTCACTGGAGTCTACATCGTGGTAAGAGCCATCGAATAGAGCCACTTTCACGTCAACTACTGGATATCCTGCATTAATACCGGAATCCAAGGCCTCTTTAATACCTTTTTCAACCGCAGGGATAAATTCTCTTGGAACTGTTCCCCCGACAATTTTGTTCTCGAAAACAAAGCCACTGCCAGGTTCTTGCGGCTCAACTGTAATCCAAACGTGGCCATATTGACCGCGACCACCGGTTTGTTTAATGTATTTGCCTTCTTGTTCCACTTTTTTCGTGATGGTTTCACGGTAGGCCACTTGGGGTTTACCCACATTAGCTTCTACTTTGAACTCACGTAATAAGCGGTCCACAATAATTTCTAAGTGTAATTCACCCATACCAGAGATGATGGTCTGGTTGGTTTCGGGATCCACTTTCAGCTGGAAGCTTGGATCTTCGATTGCCAATTTTTGTAATGATAGAGAAAGCTTCTCTTGGTCAGCTTTAGATTTGGGCTCTACCGCAATCGAAATCACAGGATCTGGGAAGTGCATTGACTCCAGAGTAATGGGGCTTCCTTCTTCACTGAGAGTATCGCCAGTTCTAGTGTACTTTAAACCTACTGCAGCTGCGATATCGCCAGCTTTAACACTTCGAATCTCTTGTTGTTTGTTTGCATGCATTTGCAATAAACGTCCGATTCGCTCTTTTTTGTCCTGACGAACATTAAGAACATAGGACCCAGACTCTAATGCGCCTGAATAGACCCTGAAGAACGTTAGTTGTCCTACATAGGGATCGGTCAAAATCTTGAAAGCTAGAGCGCTAAAAGGCTGAGAATTGTCTGGAAGACGCTCCATTTTCTCTTCTGGATTTTTGGGGTTTGTTCCTTGGATCGCCGGCTTGTCTAGCGGTGATGGTAGATAAGCTAAAACAGCATCTAGAAGAGGTTGTACCCCTTTGTTTTTAAATGCTGAACCTGCAAATACAGGAACGATTTTAGATGCCAGCGTAGCTTTACGAGCACAGGCTTGAATTTCTTCTACAGTGAGCTCTTTACCGTCTAAATACTTATTTAAGCAGGCTTCGTCCTCTTCAGCCACAGCATCGATAAGTTTGTCTCTTAAAGACTTGCACTTGTCTTTTAGCTCTGCGGGAATCTCTTCTACCTTATAAGTGTCACCTTTATCGGTGTTGTCGTAAACAAGAGCTTTTTGAGTGACTAGATCTACTACTCCGATAAATTTGTCTTCAGCCCCGATTGGGTAATTGAACATGACCGGACGGCCATTGAGCTTCTCAATGATTGAGTGCACCGACTTATCGTAATTCGCTCCAACTCGGTCCATCTTGTTGATGAAACAGATTCGAGGAACACCATAACGATTCGCTTGGCGCCAAACAGTTTCAGATTGAGGCTGAACACCCGCAACAGCATCGAAAACTACAATAGCTCCGTCAAGTACTCGTAAGCTTCGTTCTACTTCAATAGTAAAGTCTACGTGTCCTGGGGTATCAATAATGTTGATCCGGTGATCTTTCCAGAAACAGTGAGTTGCCGCCGAAGTAATCGTGATTCCACGCTCACGTTCTTGGGGCATGTAATCCATGACTGTCTCGCCGTCGTGAACCTCACCAATTTTGTGGGTCACGCCGGTATAGTAAAGAACCCGTTCTGTACAGGTTGTTTTACCTGCGTCGATATGGGCGCAAATACCAATGTTGCGGAGTTTTCTTAAGTCTGTAACTGATGCTGTGTCTGCCATGATTTTATTTACCAACGATAGTGGGCAAAAGCTTTGTTAGCTTCGGCCATACGATGAACATCTTCTCTCTTTTTTACGGATTCGCCGCGGTTTTCAGCAGCATCAAACATTTCAGCTGCTAAGCGCTCAACCATTGAGCCCCCTTTACGCTGACTTGCATAAAGAGTTAACCATCGGAAAGCTAGTGCATTTCGTCGCTCTGGACGAACTTCGACGGGAACCTGATAAGTTGAACCCCCAACTCGGCGGGATTTAACTTCGATAGCCGGACGAACATTAGAAAGAGCTTTTTTGAAGACTTTCATTGGATCGTCTTTTGTTTTTTGATGAATAATCTCGAAAGTACCGTAAACAATTTTCTCTGCGGTGCTTTTCTTTCCGTCACTCATGACGGCATTAATAAACTTGGTTACCAATTTTTCGTTGTATTTAGAATCGGCAACGACTTCTCGGTGAACAATATTTCCTCTACGTGGCATATTACTTACCTACCTTTGCGCCATATTTTGAGCGGCTCTGTTTTCTTTTCTCGACACCTGTTGTGTCTAAGCTTCCGCGAACGATGTGATAACGAACTCCGGGAAGGTCTTTAACCCTGCCTCCACGAATGAGAACCACAGAGTGTTCTTGAAGATTGTGTCCCTCACCAGGGATATATGAAGTGACTTCATATCCGTTAGTAAGTCTAACTCTAGCTACTTTACGAAGAGCTGAGTTCGGCTTCTTGGGGGTAGTGGTGTAAACGCGGACACAAACGCCACGTCTTTGGGGGCACTCGGTTAGGGCCGGAGCCTTATTTTTTCTCTTCACTTGGGCACGGCCCTCGCGAACTAATTGATTTATCGTCGGCATGTAATTACCTCAAATATTAAACTAAGCACTGGTAACCGAAGACATTTTTAATGTCAATGGAATTGAGGGTATTTCGCGTCAATTTTCGGCAAAGCATAGTCGCAAAATCCATCATTTTCGGGGGTAAAGGGGGATTGACTCAAAATAGGCTTTCCACTAAAACCCACCCGGCACCAAACATGTGGTGTCTATTTAGGAGTATCTGCGATGTATAGCAAGTTCTTTCTCGTTTTTTTCTCATTGTTTCTTCTATTGCTGTCGGGACTTGCTGAGACTTTGCAGAAAAAAGGGGCAACCAAGGCAGATTTGAGTTTCACCAGCCAATGCCGTGTTCACTTAACTCCGTCTTTAAATTCGAAATCGAACCAATTCCAATTGGTCCGTGAAGTTCTCTGCGATTAATACTTTTAGACTCGCCATGTAAATTATTCTTGTTTTTACTGCAGATGTGGTACTTTATGCAGAATCAACACTCGAGTAATTTCTCATGAGCCAACGAAAATTTGCTAAACCCCTAGTTGTTAGAGATGAAATTCACGGTGATATTGGTTTTGATAACCTTCTCAGACAAGTCATAGATCATCCTTATTTTCAAAGACTTAGGTATATAAAACAGTTGGGGTTGGCGGAATATGTTTTCCCATGTGCAACCCATACTCGATTTCAACACTCCTTAGGAGCTAGCTTTTTGGCCGGACAGTATTTTGAGACCATGATTAAAGCTTGGTTGGGCTCAAACTTCGAGTTTGAAGGCAAAGTGGGTCAGACTCAATTATTTGCGAAGAAGACTAAGAAAGTGATGCAAACTGTAGCTGATTGTCCTGATTCAAGACAGTTTTGGTGGCAAACAGTGAGTTTGGCTGGGTTACTTCATGATGTTGGGCATGGTCCTTGGAGCCATACCTTTGAGTACTTGGACCTTAATCAGAATCTTACTGAGGTCACTTCCCAAATCAAGGGGGCTGTCGGTAAGTATTTCGCAGACCTCAAAAATCAGGGGAAGAAGCTGTATCATGAGGATATTTCGGTTCTCTACATTTTCTCAATTTTTAAAGAGCTAGGGGTCGACGAACAATTCTTTTTGCCCGTTTCGCTTTTAGTGAATCATAAAATGGCAGAAGGAATCTTCAAAGATTCAATGGAGAAAGATCTAGCGGCCAATTTGAAGAAATTGAGTATCAAAGGTGGAATTGAAACTCATCAGTTATTGCGCCCAGTGATTTCTGGTCCTTTTGACGTAGATAGAATTGACTACATTCAGCGCGATGGCCGTAATTGTGGAGTTCATATTGGCGGAATCGAGTGGAGAAGAATTGTGACCAAGCTCGTGCCTTGTTTGGCAGATCATGCAGGCACCAAACGCGAACCTAGAGAAGTTGTTCTAATATCAAATATCAAGAATCAGCATGTGATCGATGATTTTATTTTTAGTTTATTTCAAATGTATGCCCAAGTTTATATGCACCCAAAAATTGTTGGGGTTGAGGAGATTGCTAAGCGTCTTTTAAAAAAGCGAGTCGATGTGAAGTCGAAACCTGATGTCACTTTTGAACTTCATGCTTCGCTTTCTGATGAGAAGTTTAGAACCATGTTGGTCAACGATTTTGGAGTTCCAGAGATTGAAAGTATCTTGCTACGACGTCCTGGGTATCATTTTTCCGTGGCCAGTTCGCCCCCAGCCGATAACGTGATGGACCGAGAGCTTAAGAAACATGGGTACAGTCTCATTAACACTTTGGACAGGCCGATGATGAAAGATAGTGTCGGCGTGTTTCTCTTTAGCTCATTTAGGAATTCTAAATCGGGTACAGTTGAGTTTTTCCTAGAACCATGGACCAAAGTTTCCCCCATCGCCAAACAGTTTTTTAGCATCAATTATTCGCCTAAGCTTTGGATTCAAAGCACGGTGGTTTAATCATGAGAGCATTTCTTCCTATTTGGATTTCCACACTGGGAGTTATTTTCGCAATCGTTGATCCGTTTGGATATGTTCCAATTTTTCTAACGATGACAGCGAAAGACTCTGACGAACAAAAAAGAAAAATGCTCAAAAAAGCTTGTGGAACTGCTTTTTTGGTTTTGACCTCATCCGCTTTTTTAGGAAATGCGGTTCTAAGATTCTTTGGAATTTCAATTCCAGCCTTACAGATCTCTGGTGGGCTTATACTTCTTGTGATTGCCTTTGAAATGGTGAAAGTAATCCCAACTCCAGAGAAGATTACTGCAAATGAGGAGAGTGAAGGACGAAACAAAGAGGATATTTCGATTATTCCTCTAGCTATTCCGATGCTTTCGGGCCCAGCATCGATAGCCAGCGTGGTTGTATTAAGCGCCAAGGAAGATAGTTTGTTTCTTTACCCGGCCATTATACTGTCCATTCTAGTGACTTTGGGGTTCACCTATTTGATTTTGCGTTCGGCTTCCAGAATTTTTGAAAGAGTCGGGCTCACCGGACTTAATGTAATGACTCGAGTGATGGGACTTCTCTTATCGGCGATGGCAGTTCAGTTTGTGATCGATGGGTATTTGGGGATTAAGTAAGTGGGTGAATTCGAGCTTATTGATAACTTCAAGAAAATCTTAGCCAAACCCTCAAAGAGTGTACTGGTCGGAATAGGGGACGATACTGCAGTGACTTTGCCCCCCAAAAGTCGCCTCCTGTGGACCATTGACTGTGTAGTTGAGAACATACACTTCGATTTCTCTTATTCGAGTCCCAAAGAAGTAGGTTGGAAGGCTCTAGCTGTGAATTTGAGCGACATCGCGGCCATGGGAGGAAAATCTTGTTATGCTCTGGTTTCTTTGGTCATTCCAAAAAGAATCACCGAAAAAAAACTGAGCGAAATTTACCAAGGGATTAAAGAGTGTGCCCAGTGGGCTAAAGTAGACGTTATCGGTGGCAATATCTCAAAAGGTGATAGTGACTTTGTGCTCGATATTACAGTGATTGGAGAAGCTTCCAAACCTCTCACTAGGAGCGGCGCTCAAGAAGGGGAGTGTGTTGCAGTGACTGGAGCATCTGGGTTTTCAGCTGCAGGTTTTTGTGCGCTTAAAAAATGGGGAAAGCGAGCAAGGTCAAAATACCCGGAATCCACCGAACATCATCTAAGACCCAAGCCTAGGTTGGATTTTGCGCAAGTTTTGGCGAAGAATGGAGTGTCTTCATTAATAGATATTAGCGATGGCTTGTCTAGTGAGCTCAATCATCTTTCCAAAGAATCTAAAGTTGGAATTGAAATCGAGGAGAAGCTTCTCCCTTTTGAGCCCGAAGTTAAGAAGATCGCCGAGGAAATGAATCGAGACCCATTGAGTTTTATTCTTCATGGCGGGGAGGAGTACGAGCTTCTCATGACCTTCCCCTTCTCAAAGTTTGCTTCAATTTCTGGATTAGCGCTCCAATACGGAGTGCCATTAACAATGATTGGTCATACCGTTCGCTCGCCTCGAAAAGTTCAACTGAGAGACCGAAAAGGAAAACTCAAAAATCTTCTTCCCAAGGGCTGGACTCACTTTTAGTAACCGACTTGGTTTAATTCTTTACTTACGGATATACTTGTAAGAGATTTAATCTCAACTATAACGGGCGTTTAAGAGATGATAAAAAAATTACTGCTGGCATTTAGCCTTCTCTCACAAGTGACTTTCGGGGCCCCTTCAAGGGGCGACTGGTTGGCGGGTGGAGGTTTTGGGTTAACTTTGGGCCCCACGTTAGTGATGTTAAGCCCCCAATTAGAGTATGTTTATAAGCCGGATTTAACTTTCGGCAGTTTGGTTCAAATGGGCTTGGCCGGTGATGGCGTACTTTTTACTGTATCGGGAACCTGTCGAGCTGTTTTTGGGGATCCAGCGGCTAAAGTAAGACCCACATTTGAAGGTGGTTTGGGGCTTGCGATGGCATCGAATCTTTATGCCTCATCGGTTGGAGTTCATATTTTGGCAGCGGGGGGAGTGGATTACATTTACGACAAAGATGTGACTTTAGGAACTATGTTGCGCTTGAACTTTGCTCCTCCCTTAAAGAGCATGTTTTTAAGTTGGCCGATGATTTTAGCGCGGTTCAAACTTTAAAATGCAATCCAAAAAAGAGGAAATAGCTAGAGAGGTTGTAGCGGCCCTTCACAAAAAAGGCCATGAGGCCTATTTTGCGGGAGGATGTGTCCGAGATAAGCTCCTCGGAATTGAGCCCAAAGACTTTGATATTGCCACTTCGGCGGGTCCAGACGAAGTACAGAGTATTTTTTCCAAGACTATTCCAGTCGGGGTCCAATTTGGGGTTGTGATGGTTGTGGAGGATGAGACTGCTTTCGAAGTCGCAACTTTTAGAACCGAGGGAAACTATAAAGATGGTCGCCATCCTGGAACCGTAAAATTCTCGACACTCGAAGAAGATGCCAAACGTCGCGATTTTACTGTGAATGGTCTGTATTTCGACATCAAAGCACAAAAAGTGATTGATCTCGTCGGCGGACAACAAGATCTTAAAGCGAAGATCATTAGAACCATTGGAGAAGCTGAGAAAAGGTTCGCTGAAGATCATTTGCGGATGATGAGGGCGGTGCGCTTTGCTTGTCAGCTTGGTTTTGAAATTGAGTCTAAAACTTTGGAAGCGGTCAAAAAGTATTCCGATCTCATTGAGAAAGTAAGCCCAGAACGGATTCGAGACGAACTTACCAAAACTTTAACGAGTCATGAGCCTGCTCGTGGAATTCGTCTGTTAGACGAAGTCAAACTACTCCATCATTTCTTGCCAGAAATTGAAAAAATGAAAGGTGTAGAGCAGCCATCGGAGTATCATCCCGAGGGGGATGTTTTTGTACATACGCTGATGCTTCTTGATGGATTAAAAAGTGCACCGATTGAACTTGCTATGGGTTGTCTTCTTCATGATGTGGCAAAACCCGATACATTTGTGCGGGCCGAGGACCGGATACGCTTTCACGGCCACGATCGCTTGGGCGCAGAGATGTCTGAAAAAATTTGTAAAAGGCTCACTTTTTCTAATTCTCAAACGGAACTCATTTGTGCTTTGGTCGCTGAGCACTTGAGGTTTAAAGATGCTTTTCAGATGAAAGTCAGTACCTTGAAGAGATTCCTATCGATGGATAGATTCGATCTCCATCTCGAACTTCATCGACTTGACTGCATGGCCAGTCACAAAAAACTCGATGCCTATGAGTTTTGCAGAACAAAATGGGAGGAGTTTAAATCTTTGCCTCCACCTCCGTTAAAGCTAGTGACCGGGAAAGACCTAATCGCCATGGGCCTAAAGCCTGGTCCAGAATTTTCGGAAATCATTCGTTCGGTTGAAGATGCGATTCTTGAGGGTACAATAAAAGACCGAGAACAGGCGTTAGCTTTCGTCAAAGGTAAGATTTCCAAGGGATGATTGAATGACCTCTCACGAACAACTTTTAGAGGATTTTGAAAAAGGGGAGATGCGAGCTCTCAGTCGGTTGATTTCTATGGCTGAAAACCGGGACCCTCAAGTGCCGGTAATTCTAGCTAAACTATTTTCAAAATTAGGTCACGCTAAAGTGATAGGTATTACTGGGCCTCCAGGCGCTGGAAAAAGTACTCTCACCAATCTTTTTGTTAAGCTCATTCGATCACAAAATAAGAAAGTTGCTGTAATAGCTGTTGATCCCGTGAGCCCTTTTTCGGGAGGAGCCCTTCTGGGCGATAGGATTCGCCTTCAAGAACATTTTAATGATCCCAGTGTTTTCATTCGAAGTTTGAGCACAAGGGGAAAATTGGGTGGACTTTCCATGGCAGCCAGAGAAGTTTCGGAGCTTGTAGATGCTTTTGGTTTTGATTATGTGATTCTTGAAACGGTGGGGGTCGGACAGAGCGAAGTCGATATTCGTAAAATAGCTGATCTGACTATTTTGGTTTTGGTACCTGAGTGGGGCGACGGAATTCAAACGTTGAAGTCTGGAATCCTTGAGATTGCCGATATTTTTGTCGTAAACAAATCGGATCGTGAAGGGGCTGATCGGATTGTACTAGAACTGAAAAATATGCTTCATATTGCGGAGAAGGACCTCCCTGTACTTTCAACGACACAGAGTGATGAAAGCTCGATCGCTCAAGTATTATTTGAAATTGATAATTTTTTTAAAACCAAGGATGGGTTAATAAAAATCCGCAGAGAAAACGCTCGAAGGGAAGCGATTTCAGAGTGGTTGTACTCTTTGATAGCAACAGAAGCTGATGGTTGGGTTACAAGTCGGGTTAAGTCTGAGAGTAATCCTTATGATTTGATTCTTGAGTTTCAAAAGAAGTATCCAAAGGGTTCACTATTCCCAAAATGAAGTTGCCTCAGAAAATTTTGGTAGTCCGGATGGATAGGCTGGGTGATTTGCTCATGTCCTTGCCTAGTCTAGTTTATCTGCGGAAAAGTTTTCCGAATTCAGAGATCGACCTCAGTTGTCAAAAGAGCTTTCATGAGCTCTTAAGGGGGTTTTGCGACGAAAATAGAGTTGGGCTCGTGGATTCTTGTCAGAAACACTATGATGCTGCTTTGTTTTTGCAAGGTACTTTTAGGGATTGTTTTGAACTTTTTAAGTGGCGTGTAGCTACTCGAGCTGGACTCTTTTCTAAGCCTTGGTCCTTTGTGCTGTTAAACCAAGGTGTGCGCCAAAGACGCTCTCAAACTGCCAAAAATGAAGCTGAATTTAACCTAGATTTAGCTAAAGCACTTACTTCTGTGTGGAGAGTCTCAAGCTCAGAACCAACTCAACCTGGTTGTTTACCTAAAGATCCAAAGAGCTACGATGAAGCTCTTAAGCGGTTAAAAGATTTAGGTATCGATAAGTCATTTGTGGTTTTTCATCCGGGTATGAGAGGGAGTGCCCTCAATGTGTCTGCGGAAGTTTATTTACAACTCATGACCACTTATGAGGCTTCTGGCCTAAAAATTCTATTGTCTGTAGGACCCGAGAAAAAAGACCAAGAGATGAAAGAAAAGTTAATGAGGTGGAAGTCTGATTTGTCTGTGATTTCGGGACTTAGCTTAATCCAATTAAGTGAGGTTTTTAGACTCGCTGAAACTGTGGTAGCTCCCAGTACCGGCCCTCTCCATCTAGCCCACTGGGTAGGAACAAAAACCGTGGGGCTTTACTCCCCTGTGAGAGCCCATCATCCGATTAGGTGGGCCCCGTGGGGAGGCATAAAAAAAGGAAAAGTGTTAGTCCCAGAAGTAAAGTGTCCTGCTCAAAGAGAATGTTTAGGGGCTTCGTGCGAACTTTTCCCTTGTATGGAACGGGCCGATTGGAAGAGTTTGCTTTTAAGCGCAGAGAATGGTTAATCTTCAAAAATGGATTTGAGTTTTTTAAAAGATATCTCCCAAGCACACCTTCTAGTGGCAGGAGAGGTAGGAATTGATGAGTACTTATGGGGTGATTGTCGAAGAATCAGTCCTGAGGCCCCAGTTCCTGTAGTGGAAGTCGAATCTCAAAGTTTTAAACTAGGTCTTTCGGCCAATGTTGCGCAAAATCTAGCTTCGCTAGGAACTAAGACAACTCTTCTCAGTGTTAAAGGAGCTGATAGCGACGGAATCAAACTGGGCGAGATGTTGAAAGAAGCAGGTATTTCTAAAGTAGAGTTTGTAGAGGATGCTTCCCGCCCCACGCTCAGAAAAGTGAGAGTTTTAGCCCAAAAGCAGCATGTAGTGAGAGTGGATTATGAGAGATCTCACCCTCTGGATGCAAAATTGGCCAAGAATTTCGTTGAGCGAATTTGTGATCTGTTACCCTCGGCCGATGGGATTATTGTGCAGGACTACGGCAAAGGCATCTGGAACCCCGACACAATGGCCTTTGTTCAACATGCAAAAAGTCTAAAAAAACCAGTTTTTGTAGATCCCAGCCGAATGAGTCCTTTGGAGCTCTATCAGGGGATGACTCTTTCAACCCCCAACATTGTAGAAGCTGAAACTCTGTGCCGGATTCCATCTGGAAAATCTCGGTTGGTAGGAAAAGATGATGCTGCTTTGACCAAAATGGCAAGACAGATTTTAGATATTACAGGCTCTGAGCATTCCATTATCACATGTGGAGAGTGGGGTATGGTGAGTCTTTCTCGAGGACAAGATAGTCTCAACAGAATTCCAACGTTCGCGAGAGAGGTTTTCGATGTGACTGGTGCCGGAGATACCGTAATCGCAGTGCTGTCTTTAATGTATGTTTTAGGTCAATCACTTTCCGATTGTATGAAAGTAGCGAACGCAGCTGCAGGCATTGTGGTGGGGCGAATCGGGGCGTCGAGTGTAACGATTGATGAGCTAAGGACTGAGTTAGAGCGGCTGCTTAAGGCCGGTTTAATGAACTAAAGCTTTTATCTTTTTGAGTTCTTCAACAGAGCTATTCCTGCAGTATTGAGTCGTTTTACCAAAAACTTTGGCAATAATATTCGGATTGAAGTTAAGAGTTTGGCTCCCAATGGAGCTCGCTTTAATCGAACAGCTTCTAATAGCGAGGATTTAAATTTTTCGGGATTCCATCCACAGGGAATGAAGAAGTCAGGACCCTCAGCTGGAGCAAAGTTCATAACTGCATTGGCCTGTTCGAATTGTTTTCCCCATTTGAGCTTTATCCATCGTAGTTGATAAGGGCCCAAAAGCTCAGCAAGCCAGTATTTAAATTGGGGGAACTGAGATAAATCCTTTGCAAGAGACGCAGCAATCTCTGGCGTCAGATACATCAAGAAACCCTCACTAACAACTAAAGTATTTTGTGATTCTCCAGCAATTTTTTTAAAAAGTAGATTTCGAGCGGAAACGTCCGCTAAATTAAGCTTCACATATTCTAAAATACAATTGGGTTTATAGGGGGCAAGTTGGTTCTCTTTGTAGCTAAGAATTTCCGGTAGATCGACATCGTACCACTTTAAAGTGGTGGGTAGGTTCAGGCGATAAGCACGTGTATCGAGTCCCGCTGCTAAATTGAGGACTGTGTCAATGTTTTGGGATTTTATGAGTTCGAGGATCCATCCGTCTAGAATAGAGGTTCTCGCAACAAGAAACCAAGAGTGGTTTTTATTCCCGTTGAAAGATTTTACAATCCGTCTTCCGTGGTCACCCGAGAGAAGGGCGGCGTAGGGATCTTTAAAAATAGCATCGGGTCTTTCAGACTCTATTTCCCTATAAGTAGCTACTAAAAAAGCAGTGTCAGAAATATTTCGTAAAGGGGTAGGGGGCTGATTCATTTTGTTATTTGAGGGCAGTAAAGATTCTATGCACGTCATCATTGTCATCGAGCTCGTTCAAGAAAGCTTCGACTTCAGGCTTGGCACCGTCAGAGAGATCCACTGGATCTTTCACCAAGTAAACAAACTCAGAGGAACTTACTTGCCAACCTCGCTCTTGAAGTGATTTCGTGACAGCTATAAGGTCGGGTTTACTGCAAATGAACTCAAACTCATTTTCCGCTTTTCTAACATCTTGAGCTCCAGCCTCAATAGCCGCTTCTTCAGCATCTTGAGCTGGATCGGAGTGAGAAGCAACAACGAGACCTACATGGTCAAACATGTAGGAAACGGAACCGGATGCTCCAAGGCTTCCTTTTCTAAAAATGGCTTTCATGTCCGCAGATGTGCGGTTTCGATTATCGGTAAGACATTCAACGATCAAAGGAATTTTATGGGGGGTAAAACCCTCGAAAGTGACTAGTTCATAATTGACGGGGTCTAATAGTCCAGCCCCTTTTTTGATGGCGCGCTCGATATTATCCCTCGGTACAGATGCTTTTTTTGCAGCTTCAATAACAGTTCTTAGTTTTGAGTTGTTAGCAGGATCGGGGTCCCCAGCTTTGGCAGCAAGGATAATCTCTTTGCACATTTTGCTGATGATTTGTCCTCGCTTTGCAGCGTTCTCAACTCTTCCTTTTTGTTTCCATTGGGCGCCCATGGTGTTTGCTCCTGTTTTGTGTAGAATTAATGGATTCTTGGAATAAGTTCAAGACAAGATAGGAACGAATATGAGAGTTTTGACTGCTCTTTTTTTGATAGTGGCTTTTAGGGGGCTAACTGCGAGCCCAATGGTGTTAAACCTCAGTTTAGCAAGCGAACCTCGGGATTTAGATCCCCATTTTTGCTCAGGCTCAAATGAGACTCGAATTGCATTGAATATTTTTGAAGGGCTTGTTGGCAAAGAGCCCAATCAATTAAAAATTGTTCCAGCTGTCAGTGATTCATGGGTGAAATCTAAAGATGGACTGAAATATAAGTTTCATATTCGAAAAGGGGCCACTTGGAGCGATGGGCACAAAGTAACAGCGCATGATTTCGTTTATAGCTGGCTACGACTTTTGTCCCCAGATACTACGGCGGAATTTGCAAGTTTTGGTTTTCACTTTAAAAATGGAAAACTCTTTTATGAAGGAAAAATTAAAGATAAAACCCAATTGGGGTTTCGAGCTATTAATGATCAAGAGATTGAAGTGACACTTGAGAAAGCAGTTCCCTACTTTTTGGAATTGGTGGCACATCCAGCTCTATTTCCTGTGTCGAAAAGTGCAATTGAAAAACATGGAAGTCGTTGGTCTCGACCCGAAAACATCGTGAGTAACGGCCCCTTTTTAGTGAATAAGTGGCAAACCAATCAAGTTTTAGAACTTAAGAAAAATGTTGGTCATTGGGATCATAAAAACATTCGACCTGATCAGGTGAATATAAAGTTTATTTCAAAGTCAGATACTGAGGAAAAACTATTTAGAGCAGGTAGTCTTGATGTCACTGCGCAAATTCCTATTGAAAAGATCCCAATTTGGGAGAAAGAGGCCGCGGGTGCTTTGCAAAAACATCCCTATCTTGGAACCTATTATTATTGGTTAAATGTGACTCGTCCCCCGCTCGACAATAAAAATGTAAGAAAAGCGCTTAATCTAGCGATTGATAGAACCTCTATTACCCACAAAGTTACTCTGGTGAAACAAGTAGAAGCTCAATTTTTCACACCTCCAGGAACCGGGGGATTTGAACCGAGAGCTATATTGCCCAAGAATGGAAGTAGAATTGAGGAGGCAAAAGATTTGTTAGCTAAGGCAGGTTATCCTGGCGGGAAAGGATTTCCTCGAATTGAACTTCTATACAACACGGATGAAGGACATAAAAAAATTGCAGAAGCTGTTCAGCAAATGTGGAAAAAAAATCTCGGAATTGAAGTGAGTCTTGTGAATCAAGAGTGGAAAGTATTGTTAGATAATCAAAATCTAAAAAACTTTACGATTCTAAGGGGGGGATGGATAGCAGACTACAACGATCCCAATTCATTTTTGGAGATATTCACTACTGGGAATAGTAATAACTATGTGGGCTGGTCAAATGCTCAGTACGATGAAATCCTTTCGAAAGCAGCCACACAAACGAGCTCGAAGCTACGAAATGAGCTTTTCCAGCAGGCCGAAAATATTTTATTGGACGAATTGCCGGTCATTCCTATTTACATTTACACGCGCGTTTATCTGAAAAGGCCTAATTTAGAGGGTTGGCCACCTAATATCCAAGATTATCGTCCCTTTAAATGGGCTTATTTGAAATAAAAATATCAAGGTAAGATTTTAAATTGATGAGAAAAGACCCCTGTGAGAGGATATTTTTATGAAATCTAATCTAAAAAAAATTCCAGCCTTATTCTGTGTACTGTTTTTTGCTGGGGTGAGCTTTGCAGCTCCTACCTCTTCGCAAAGAGAAAAATACGTCTATGAGAGCCCTCTAGATTTGGGGCTGGATCTTCAGGCTTATAGAGTTAGATTCAAAAATTATTCTTGGGCTCCTAATACGAGTTTGGATAAAGAGGGCTTTGGATTTAACTTAGGTCTCGAACTTATTCCGGTAGTATCCGTTGTCGGGAAAATAGGTCTTTCGGGCGGTTTGGGCTTCGCAAGCGTCGCAGATGCCAATGTGACTAGCTCTAGTCAAGCAACTCTCTATGTGGTTCCAATTTATTTTGGATTAACTTACAGAGCCGATCTCTTTAAAAATCAAGTTATTGTTCCGTTTGTGTCCGGTGGACTTGATTTTGGGTTTAGTACGCAAGCGTCAAAAACTGGAGCCACTCAAAGTGGTGTTAGAACTTATGATGGGTACTATTATTCAGGTGGGGTGGAGTTGTGTTTAAATGCATTTGACCCCGCATCGGGCAGAGAACTAGATAGTCGGGTAGGTATAAATGGTGTTTATTTAGTAATTCTTTACACGCAAAGTGAACCTTTTTATAGCAGTGAGACGGTCAATCTGTCTCATAGAGAGTTCCGACTTGGCGTCCGATTTGAAATTTAATCTATAGGTAAGTATTGCGGCATCCGATTGATTAGCGGAGTTATTTCATAGAACACAAAGCTGGGTCGCTTTAAACCTAAGAGATTCATTTGTGCTGGGTTTGAAACCCACACGAGATTAGCTGGGTTAATATCGGTGTAAAAAGGTCTTCCCTCAGTCCAAACACCTGCAGAATCTTCAATGGGAGTTTTGACTTGGGATGATATAGCTTTCACAGTCGAATAAATTTCTCTCAAAGAATCTTTCATCTCTTTTGACAGATTGCCTTTCCCTTTTTCGTAGATTGCTTGTAAGGATTCTCCTTTTATTTCTGGCTTTATTAATACTGTACCTTCTTTGCTTTCAAAACTTTTTATAATGGGGGCCGTAGGGATAGCACCCTTGACCCAGGCGGGGTCGTTTGGAAACTTTACGTCTCTTTCTACTTCAGACCACTTCGATTCCAGTAATTTGTAAGTGTGAATTTCCCTTTTCATTTCGAGTTCAGCTTGAGCATGGGGTTTGGGATCCTTCGAAAATCTGACAGTGTGGGGAATCTTTGCAACAAGTCCTGCGAACGATGGCGGGACTCCAGTGATATTAGAGCTTTTTTGGATTCGATAAAGTCCGCCCCGATCACCCAAGCCAATTCTTTCTCCTAAAATCAGTTCCGAAGAGTCAGCTTCTGGATCTAGAGGGCGAATTGTTTTTCCAGTGTGATATTCGACAGCGTAGGGCAGCGCGAGCTGAGTTAGGGTGCGTACGCAGGAGTTAATTAATCCGGCTTCAGCGGAAGGGCTAAAAACCAGCAGAGAGGTTGCAAATATTAATATCCTGATACGGTTCACTTGATTGAACTCCTAAACTATCTCCGTAATGAACAACCCAACACAGACCGTAAATCTTCATCGGCTCCAATAAAATTTATTCTGAATTTCCCTGAAGGATGTTCTGGACTGCCCTCGGAGCTACATAGGAAACCCATTGCAGATTTAATTGTTTTTAAAAGAGATTGAGAGTCGACGGGCTCATAACCTAGCTTTCTGATGTGCGGATCTCCTAAGATCGCAAAGCCTTTGGCCGCCACTTTGTCGGCGGTCATTTCCGCTTGCTTCTCCTTAATAAGGGCTTCCATCGTGTCTATGCTGGAGATGTTATTTGTGTTCCTTAAAACTTGGGCTACTTCAGCTTTGTTAAGTGGATAGGTGGACTTGAAATCGATGATATGACCAAGTTCATGAAATACGGAGAAAAGATTCCAATAGGTTGGAGGGACTTCGATACGGGGAGGAGTACTAAATGCGGTGGGCCCCGAAATATTTGTGACGTAAATTTGGGTTGCCGATAACTGGTCGTGAATAGCTCTCTTGTTGGATTCATCGTATTCAAAATGATGGTCGGTCAAATAATTCAAAAGTTTTTTACCAGTAGCAAAAGCCCCACGAGGATCACGAGGAAAAATATTTTGCGGCCAAGTTGTTCCTGCAACATTTTCCATGCTTGTTTCACAGACGAGTTTATGAGGGTTTTCACAAAAAATAGCAGTGAAGGGATCTAGCGGTATCTCTTTAACTTGCCCCTGGAAGAGTTTGGGGCGGTTTTGAAAAGTCTGAGCGATCGTTCTGCCAAAGGCGGGTTTTAATTTAGGAGTTTCAGGTGTCTGAGTTTCAACTTTTTCCGGTCCCTTTTCCTTGGGGGGAGTTGTCATTGAGTTTTGAATGGGACGAGCTTTGGGTTGTTCTTCGGAGTGAACAGGTTGAGCTTCGCGAACTGCGGGTCTTGAAATAGTGCGAACGTTTCGTGAGCGGTTAGAGAAAAGTCTAAAACGAGCAAAGGCGGATTCGCTTGT
>DDPO01000039.1 GCA_002342225.1 Bdellovibrionaceae bacterium UBA2466
AAACAGTATTACCAAATCGATCCTAAAAACAGCTGGCTACTTGCCGCTTGCGAGAAAAACCTTCCTATCTTTGTTCCTGGTTGGGAAGATTCCACGCTTGGAAACATTTTTACTGCCCGTTGCATCGAAGGAAAAATCACCACTAAAGCTCTCAAGGGTGGAATCGAATACATGATGTCTCTTTGCAAATGGTACGAAGAGACTTGCCGTAAAACTCCCATTGGCTTTTTTCAAATCGGTGGCGGAATTGCCGGAGACTTCCCGATCTGTGTAGTCCCCATGTTGAACCAAGACCTTATTAAAGATGTTCCCGTATGGAACTACTTCTGTCAGATCAGTGATTCCACAACCAGCTATGGCTCTTACTCAGGTGCCGTTCCTAATGAAAAGATCACTTGGGGTAAGCTTGATGCCGAAACTCCTAAGTTCATCATTGAATCCGATGCGACTATCGTAGCCCCACTGATGTTTGCTTATATCTTAGGACACTAGTGACCGCTTCTCTGGAAGTTAAGAATTTAACCAAAAGCTATCAGCGAAAGGGGCAACCCCCTTTCGTTGCTGTGAAAGATCTCTCTTTTGAAGTCCGACCTGGGGAGATCTTTGGCCTCTTGGGTCCCAATGGCGCCGGTAAATCAACCACTATTAACTGCCTCACTGGCTTTTATCCTCCCACACATGGGGAGGTCTTAATTGAAGGGTTTAATATCCACCGAGACCCTAAAAAAGCGAAACAGCACTTAGGGGTTTGCTCACAAGAGGACACTCTCGACACCGATTTTGATGTGCTAGACCAAATGCTCCGGTACGGCACTTTTTATCGAATGAACCACTTTGAAATTGTGAAACGAGCTAGATTGCTTTTAGAAACCTTGGGCCTCATGGAAAAAAGTAATGAGCTCATTGAAAATTTATCGGGAGGAATGCGCCGAAAACTCCAAGTGGCTCGAGCCCTCATTTCAAATCCCAAAGTTTTAGTCCTCGATGAACCTACGACAGGACTTGATCCCGATGCCAGAAGAACTCTTTGGCAGCTTTTAACAGAAAATCGAAAACAGGGGATGGCGACACTTCTCTCCACTCACTACATGGAAGAAGCTGAGCGACTTTGTGACCGCATTGCTATTCTTTTTGAAGGGAAAGTTTTAGATCTCGATTCCCCTGAAAATCTTATTAAAAAATATATCGGCACTGAGATTATCGAAGAGGAAATTCGCCCAGGAGTCATTTGGAAAAGAAATCCTAATCTCGAAGATGTCTTTTTAAAACTCACAGGGAAATCTCTTTCAAGTGGAGATTCCGAATGAGACCCCTTTGGGCGAAATTTGAAGAAGCCTTTTGGCCTATCCGCTGTGTGTGGCTCAGATATCTGCATGTTTATTTAAAAAATTGGGTCTATGGCCTTGTCACTACATTCGTCGAGCCCCTGCTCTATTTAGTCTCTTTTGGTTATGGGCTTGGAAGTATGATTGGATCGGTCGAAGCCAATGGGATTTCAGTGAGCTATCGACAATTTGTTTTTGCGGGCTTTGTCGCTCAAAGCTGTTTATTTCAAGGCTTCTTTGAAGCAGCGTATGGCTCATTCGTCCGCATGTACTATCAAAAAATATTTAAAGCGATGGCTTCGACTCCCATCACTTTGTCCGAAGTTCTTTGGGGAGAACTCCTCTGGGATGCCACCAAAGGCACTCTGTCAGCCTGTGCTATTTTACTTTTAGGGAGTCTTTCGGGAGATCTTTCACCGTGGGGGAGTTTAATGGCTGTCCCTCTCTGTTTCTTAGGGGCCCTCCTCTTTTCAAGTTTAGGACTCTGGATGGCTGCGCTTTCTCAGACGATCGAACAGATCTCCTATCCTCAATACCTTCTGGTTTTCCCCATGTTTCTTTTCTGCGGAGTTTACTTCCCGCTTGAAACTCTGCCTGAAACTTTGCAAACCCTAGCCTCTTTCCTTCCTCTGACAGCACTGTTGTCCTTGATTCGATGGCTCACTTTAGACTTCCCGTTTCAAATTCAAGCTCTAGCGGTCTTTATTTTCTGGCTAGTTCTGATGGTTTTTATCAGCCGCGACACTATGTCCCGAAGACTCGTGAAATAGCCCCTGCTTCCAAAGTTCCGTGTTAAAATAAAGTATCCCAATGGCCACTCCACACAAAATTCTTCTCATCTTTGGAACTAGACCCGAAGCCATCAAAATGGCTCCGGTCTTTTCGGCCCTTAAAGATCGCTCCGATCTTTTTGATGTTAAAATCTGTGTGACCGGTCAGCACCGTGAAATGTTAGACCAAGTCATGTCTCTCTTTGGAATGAAAGCAGATTACGATCTCAATATCATGACTCAAGGGCAAGATGTCACCGATATCACTTCCAAAGTTTTAGTGAGCTTGAGAGATGTTTTTAGAAGTGAAGAGCCCAGTCGGGTTTTGGTTCATGGGGATACGACGACTACTTTGGCCGCAAGCCTTGCTGCTTTTTACTCAAAAGTTCCTGTTGCCCATGTAGAAGCGGGTCTTAGAACGGGAAATTTCTTTGCCCCTTGGCCCGAGGAGATGAATCGCCATGTGACAACTGTGCTAGCCGACTTGCACTTTGCACCAACCGAATCGGCTAAAAAAAATCTTCTCAAAGAAAATATTTCCCCAGCGCAAATTTTTGTCACTGGAAATACAGTCATTGATGCGCTCTATAGCGTCGTTCAAAAGACCACAACCTCCGGCCCTTTAAAGAAATCACTGGAAGATTGCTTTTCATTTCTAAAAAAAGATAAAAAACTCATTCTCGTCACTGGCCATCGAAGAGAAAACTTTGGACAAGGTTTCGAAAATTTCTGTAACGCTATTTTGACAATCTTAAGAGAAAACCAAGACGCGGAAGTTTGCTATCCAGTTCACTTAAACCCCAATGTTAAAGAACCTGTGAATCGCATCTTAAAAAATGCCGGAAAAGATCTCGCTTCAAGAGTACATCTCATCGACCCACTCGAATATGTTCCTTTTGTTTATATGATGAATCGAGCTCACTTCATTTTGACCGACTCAGGTGGAGTTCAAGAAGAAGGGCCCGCTTTGGGAAAACCGGTCTTGGTTTCACGAGAAGTCACCGAGCGTCCCGAAGCTCTAGTCAACGATGCTGTGAAATTGGTCGGAACCGACCTTAAAAAGATAGTTCAAGAATCCAATACTCTTCTTAGAAACTCTTCGGAATATCAACGACGCAGTCAAAAAGCGAGCCCTTATGGCGACGGCCATGCAGCTGAAAGAATCACGAAAGTCCTCGCCGCTGAGGCCTTAGCTTCAACAGTAGAAGCAGCTTAAAAGGTGTCAGTCACCTTTCAAGCTTATTGGGAGACTGACACCTTTTCCCTCGGAGCGGTCTCTAGAATTTTGACAACTGCCTTCACCCATTCAGGTTCAGCATTTAAAGAAGGAATAAGGGTTAGTTTCTCTCCTCCATGCTTTTGAAATTCTTCTTCACCCCGAACACTCACTTCTTCCAGAGTCTCTAAACAATCGGCTACAAAAGAAGGGCAAAGAACTACGACTTTTCTTATCCCCTGCTTAGGCAACTCCTGATAAAGCTCATCACTATAAGGTTTAATCCAAGGCGTCCTTCCCAAACGAGACTGGAAAGCCACTCGATACCGATTTTCTGGAATTCCCAATTTCTGTGCTACTTTTCTAGCCGTATAAAAACACTGAGCCCGATAGCAATCGGTATTAGCCTCAACGATGCTTAGCGAACAGTCTTTTGCCTGAAGGCAATAGTTGCCCGACTTGTCGGTCTTTTTTACTTGGCGCTCTGGCACCCCATGGAAACTAAAAACTGCCATGTCGTAAGGTTCATTTTCCAAATATCTTTGGCTTACTTGAGCGACAGCCTCTATATAAGCCTCTTCCCCATAAAAAGCTTTTATCGACTCCACAGGTACTTGGCGCCTTAATCGCTTCATAACGTTTTGAACAGCTATCACGGAGGATTTTGTTGCGGCTAACGAATATTGTGGATACAGCGGGCAAACCACAATCTTAGTCACATGTTTTCTTAAAAGAGACTCAACTCCTTTGGCGATCGAGGGAGAACCGTACCGCATGGCCATCTCAACTTCAGCTTTTGCATGAAGCTGCTTTTTAACCTCTTCAGTCAAAGCTTTCGTATAAAAATAGAGTGGAGATCCATCTTCGGTCCAGATCGTTTTGTATTGAGCCGACGACTGGTGAGGCCTGTCTTTGAGAATCAATAATTTTACGAGGATCCAGCGAATGGGATAGGGAATATCAATGACTTCAGGATCCATCAAAAACTCATCCAAATAGGTCCTGACATCTTCAGGATGGGGGCTATCTGGCGTTCCCAAGTTAATCAATAAGTAGCCAATTTTTTCCTTATTCATTTGTCATCACCTTAGCGGAACTGTTAGAAAAAGAGTAGATGAAAAGCAAGGCCTTAACTCACGAAATCGCAAAAGAAGCTGATATTTTAAAGGAACTAACCCAGCTTTTAAACCATACGTTAGAAACTGAAGGCCAGGTTTTATGGGTCAAGTTATTTCAGGAAAAAACGGCCCATGATGGCCCCACCAATCAGATTGCAGTCTCTTTTGAAGAGGCCAAATTGGCTCTAGGGGGGCTACTCAAAGAAGTTGCCAAGAAACCTATCAAAGGGAAATTGAATGTAGCATTAAAGCTCGGAGTTCAAAGTACCGCTCTTTTCTCTTCTGCTTTTCTAGGTCTTATTCTTCCTCAAAACGACGTGATCCTTTTCAAAAAGGACCAAAAACAAGATGCCATCACGCTAGAGCGAGCTTCACTGTTTATCTCTGAGCTTTTCTTAGATTGGATGGATGCCATTTTATCGAGGGCTGAGGAAAACTCCACAACCATTGAGAACTTAGCCATCCGCTTGGAGCTAAAAAACCATTTGGAACTCACTCGAAAGCTCACCCAAAACGCAAAAGCGGGTTTAAAGAGGGGGTCAAACCTCAGAAATCGAACGACTCAAGCTTTGTATAAAATATTTAAGACCCAACGAAAAGAGATCCGTATTCCTATGGAAAGCCGAGCATTTCTTGCTTTGGAAGGATTCTTAAATCAAACTCTCAAAACGAAATGAACACTTCAACAAAACCTTGGATGTTGTACGGAGCCAATGGCTTTACTGGAGCCCTCATTGCCCGAGAGGCTCAAAAAAGAGAAATGGCAGTTGTTCTCGCAGGAAGAAGTGAAGAGAAGATCATTCCTTTAGCAAAGGAACTCAACTTTCCCTACGAGATTTTTTCTCTGGAATCAGTCGAAACAATCAAAGAAAAAATAGGTCAGTGTAGTTTAGTGCTGCTCTGTGCAGGCCCTTTTTCTAAAACCAGCGAAAATATGGTTCAGGCTTGCTTAGAACTAGGCATACATTATTTAGACATCACTGGAGAGATTGCAGTTCTAGAAAGGGTTTTATCTCTCGATTCCCAAGCAAAGAAAAGCGGTTCAGTGCTTATCCCAGGGGTGGGGTTTGATGTTGTCCCCTCAGACTGTTTGGCAAAAATTTTGAGTGAAAAGCTTCCCGAGGCTCAGGAACTCAATCTTGCCTTTACAGGAGAAGCTACTTTAAGCGCTGGAACTTCAAAAACGATGCTCGAAAACATTCCCATGGGGAGCAAAATAAGGAAAAATGGAAAAATAATTTCTGTTCCCCTTTTCTCTATTTTTAAAAACATCCCTATTCTCTCAAATAAGCCCCTTTCCTGCTCCACAATTCCATGGGGTGATGTGGCCTCTGCTTTTTACTCGACTCACATACCAAATATTGCAGTTTACGGGCCCGCTTTTCAATGGACTCGCTGGCTTAAAACACCAATGCAACTTCTCAGTCCAGTTCTCGCCCACAATTGTGTTCAAAACCTTTTTAAGAGACAAATTGAAAAGAAGGTCAAAGGCCCTAGCGAAGAAGAACAAATGACTTCGAAAATGTATTTGTGGGGCCAAGTGAGAAAAGGTAGAGAAACAATCCATGGAAGATTAGTCGTTCCCGAAGGTTATCGATTCACGATGCTTACGGCTTTGAGATCTGTCGAAAAAGTACTTTCGGGAGGTATTAAACCAGGTAGCTACACACCCTCTATGGCGTTTGGCGGTCAATTTATCAAAGAGTTTCCCGAAGTTTATTTAAAATTAGGCGATTCATAAGATGAACAATTTATTCTTTTTCTTTTTGTTCGGCCTGTCACACATCGCTCTTGCTCGAGCAAGAGACTTAGGCATTCCCCTTGCCGGAAAAACCGGAGGACTCAATGCGATTACCGATCTCAAAGGTGTTGAAGTGGGTCATGTCACTCTCATTTCAGGAGAGGGCCCACTTATTGTCGGAAAAGGGCCTGTCCGAACTGGGGTCACAGCTATTTTCCCAAAAGGCAAAACCAACTCCCCTGTTCCAGCTGCTTGGTTTTCACTGAATGGAAATGGCGAACTAACTGGAACTGCATGGATTGAAGAGACCGGATTTTTAGATGGCCCCATCGTTCTCACGAACACTAACAGTGTGGGAATTGCGCGAGATGCAGTTCAGAAGTGGGCTTTGAATCATTTAACCTCTAAAAACTCAGATGAGGATCCGGCATCTTTACCTGTCGTAGGAGAGACTTGGGATGGTCGTCTTAATGATATTCGGGGCAACCATGTCACAAGAGATCATGTCTTTGAAGCTTTAAAATCGGCCAAAAGCGGCCCAGTCCTTGAGGGAAATGTCGGCGGTGGCACTGGAATGGTTTCATTCGGTTATAAATCAGGAATTGGAACGAGTTCTAGAGAAGTTAAGATTGGCAGAGAAGTTTATACACTTGGAGCTTTGGTACAGTCCAATTTTGGTAGCCGAGAAGAACTCACTATTTCAGGGATCAATATCGCAAGTCGATTTAAAGACCCTCTACCCGCACTTAATCTTCAATCAAAAAAAGATGGCTCCATTATTGTCGTCATTGGAACCAATGCACCATTATTGGCGCAACAGCTGAAGCGATTAGCAAAGCGAGTCCCCATGGGGATTGCAAAAGTAGGAGGAATTGCCCATGACTCTTCAGGCGATCTCTTTCTAGCTTTCTCAACCCAAAGCCCAGTCAGAAAAAAGGGGAAACTTATTTATGAATCCCTCCCCAATGAAGAAATGGATGAACTTTTTAGAGCTACTGTCGAATCGACTGAAGAGGCTATTATCAATTCTTTAATAGCTGCGGAGACGATGGTGGGAATCAATGGAAACAGGGTTGAAGCCATCAAAAAAGAGAAGCTTCAAACCCTGTTTCGAACTCATTAATCTACAATCCGATATTTCTCGAACCGATTGTGGCGCAACTCACCCCACGCTTGACCAACTTCTCGGCTTTTCTCAATTTGTTCAGCAGCTTTGTAACCCATATCGAAGCACTGGTCAGAATTGTTGTAATTGAAATCACCCAACCGCCCTGCAAAGAGAATATTGCTCATTTCTCTTTCAAGCCCTCTGATTTTCTCCACTCGCTCCTGATAACCGATTCGGTAAACGGGATAGAAGTTTCTGAATCGCTTGGAGAAGTTTTTTACGACCTGTTCGCGTTTGAAGAGTTTTAATGGTTTTAACTGATCCATTAAGAGCTCATTCAATTGTTGATCATCCATGGTCCACGTCGGATCCAAATCATCACAAGTAAAGTCGACCATAAGAGCCGTGTGCCCAAGAGGTGCGGTATAGGGGCTAAATTTGGTCATTTCGCTCAGTCTTCCAAAACGGAACTTAGCTTCCGGATAAAACACCCACATCGCCGGAAGAACTGGCTGAGACTTTAAGAGATAGTAGTACACAATCGTATGCCGGAAAGAAACAAACCGACAGGCCTGTCGAATGCTTGCAGGTAGACTTGGGATAAGATCTGCAATCGCCTGCATCGGTATTGTATAAACGACATCATCACAGGAGAGATTTTGAAGATTGCCATCCTTGTCCTCAAAAGCCACACCTGAGATAGAGCCATTGGCTAGTTTTAATTCTTTAACTTTAACTCCCAAGTGAAATTTTGCTCCATTGGCCTCGCTGTTTTCTTTGAGACGCTCTGGAATCATGCCGAAGCCATACTTGGGATAGTGAAACGTCGGTGCCGATATGGTTCTATCGATATTTTTTCTTGATAAAAGCTGTTTGATTACCGATACAAGCCCTGGAGATGAGATCCGCACTCGGGCTAATTGAGGGTCCAATTGCCTCGGATTTCCAAACATTTTGTAAGCCATGGGCTCAAAAATCTGGGAGTATAGTGATTTTCCAAATTTCTGAATGATGAAGTCTTCATAACTCTCAGGGTTAACTTTATTCTTGAGTGTTTTAACTGCAGAAACCCCGAAACTTGCCAAAATTTCGGCACTCTTATGAGGTGGAAACTTGGTTAGCATTTCAGAGATCTTTAAAGGGAAATCGAAATACTTTCCTTTAAGAAAAAGATTCTGAGATTTTTCTCTAGTCAAAAAATCATCGCCCATGATCTTACACATTTCATCAAGAACTCCGTCGATGAGTGTGTAAAACTTATGAGGTCCGTAATCGAGAATGAACCCACTATCTTTGAAGCTACGACAAAGACCGCCTACTTCACTCTCTTTTTCAAAAACGTGGACTTCGATATCAGGGTTCTGGCTCAAACGGTAAGCTGCAGAAAGTCCTGTAACCCCTGCCCCTAGAACAACGACTCGTTTTTTATGACTCATACGCTTCGGACCTTTCGTGCGATTACTCTGGTTTGAGCTGCAAAGTATGGAATTAAGGTTTGATCGAGTGACAGTGATTTAAAGAGCTTGCCCATCATTTTAGCTGGTTTTGGCAGGTAAGCTTCCAAACGATAAGTGAGATAGCCCAATTGGAGCCACTGGAAATGGGGCTTACTTGAGACAACTTCAAACCCCGCAGTTTCAAGCATGGCCTTTATTGTTTTTGGAACAAAGTAATAGAGATGAACCGACAGTATGAACCAATAGTTACGTCCTGCCATTTTCGCCATCAAGTTACCAATATTGGGATAGTTGATGACGACAATCCCATCCTCTTTCAAGTAAGAGTTACAAGTTCTTAGAACCTCTTTTGGGTCAAATGTGTGCTCCAGTACATCCCACAAAGTAATGCAGTCTAGTTTTTCAGCGGGAGCTGGGACCGAATCCAAAGTTCCACAAGTGATATTCACACCGTAGTTCTTGTTGCCGTAATCAGAAAGATACTTTGATGGCTCAATACCATATGTTTTCCAGCCCCTCTCTTTTGCAACTTTCAGAAAAAAGCCAGCAGCAGCACCGATATCAAGAATCGATCCGCCCTTTTTAAATTCCTCCACAGCATCTAAGCAACGCTCGAAACTTTTGATTCGACCATCGGCTTGAGATACATAAGTAGGGTCTTCAGCTTCTGTATAACTTTTTAATATCAAATCTCTTCTTAAACGGGGAGAAGTGTAAATAAGTCCGCAGTCCACACACTCAACGAGCGTCTCTTTCGAAACAAAATTTCCCGAAGCGCTGTAGGAGCTCAGAAGCTTTTCGGTATCTGGGTCGGTCGTGCCTTGATACTTCACTTTTCTGCTTTTACTTCCGCAGAGATTACAAGAAACCTCTTCCCAAAGCGATTTGGAATCGGTTGCAGATGAATAATCTAGGGAGACTACATTGTTTGTAGCGCGGGCAGCCTGGGCTTGCATTCTGGTTCCTCCGAGTTCACTAGGGTTTGATGTTTAAAAAGCGGTTCTCGACTTCTGTACTGTCGACGATACAAAACTTGAAGCTCTGAAAATTTCACATTAAGAGTATTTAAAATAAGTCCAGTTGTTAAAAGCCCTACAGCAGCGACGGCGACTAGCATCTGGCAGAAGATATTGTTTGGGAATATCGACTCCATAGCGACAGCACCGGAAATAGCTAAAACTAAAGAGACCAGTGAGAAAAAGAGAAGGGGCCTCAGATCTCGCATCAGCCATACGATAGTTAATAATACTTTGTAACCATCTGAGAAAGTTTTCAGTTTGCTATGACTATTCTCGGGCCGTTCACCATATCGCAACGGAATTTCTACGACTTGAAATTCATTCATGAGTGAATAAACGGTGAGCTCGGTCTCAACTTCAAACCCTTTTCTTAAAAGCGGAATGTTTTTAACAAAATAATGGCTCATCACCCGATACCCAGAACAGATATCGGTAAAAGAACTATTAAAAATGGTGTTAATCATTCGGATGATAAGTTGATTACCAAACTGATGAAATTTCCGATAAGCGCCAGATGAATCAGCCACTCGACTTCCCACAGCCATTTCTGCTTCGCCATAAACCACTGGAGCCAAAAGTTTCCATACCCCTTTAGGATCATAAGTCGCATCAGAATCGACCATGATATAAATATCGGCCTCTACGGCTTCAAACATTCTTCGAACAACATTTCCTTTTCCTCGTCGGGGAACTACAACTACTTCTGCCCCTTCCGCATACGCTATGGCTCGGCTTCGATCCGTTGAGCCATTGTCGAAAACATAAATGTCTAAATGAGGAATTTCTGATCGAAAATCTCGAATCACTTTCGCAAGAGTTAGTTCTTCGTTGAGACACGGCAGGAGTAATGCGATCTTAAGATGCGCAACATCAGCAAGAGTCACTTTCTCCGGAATTTTTTTAAAATTCTCTCTTTGCATTAAAGTTTTCACGTGTTATTCGAAATTGATGTCGCCCAAAGAATCCAAAAAATTTTGGTTAATGAAAACAGAACCCGATGTTTTCTCCTTCGAAGACCTCGTCAACGCGCCCAATCGCACGACCCATTGGGAAGGGGTGAGAAACTATCAAGCCCGAAATTTTATGCGTGATTCATTTAAAAAAGGTGACCAGGTACTAATATACCATAGTAACGTTGATGAGCCAGCAGTGTTCGGCGTTGCCACGGTGGTTCGTGAAGGCTATCCCGACCACTTCGCGTTAGACCCCAAAAGCAAATATTTTGATTCCGACGCCAAGAAAAAAGGGGAATCTCCTTGGATCATGGTGGACGTACAAGCAACTCATCGCTTCAAAACTCCGGTCACTCGCAATCAACTTAAAAATATCGCCAAAGCCAAAACCATGATGGTTTTGCAACGAGGCGCAAGGCTCTCAGTTCAACCCGTTTCTGAAGAGCATTTTAATTTGATTTTAGAGCTGGGGTCACCATCTAAAATTACCAAATAATTTCAATTATTTAAAATACCATCACCCAAAACTTTCTTTATTTCCGGTGCCCATTTGTGCTATGACGCCCCATGCCTTTTTCTCCAGAAAAACCCATTGTTAGCCCTGAACGGCTAGGCCCCAAAGGGGATGGCATCTGTCGCGACCGAAGAGGCACCATCTACGTAGAACGATCGGCTCCACTCGACCAATTGAAGATCAAAGTGTTTAAAGATTCAGCTGGAGTAAAACGCGGTGAGATTTTAGAGATTGTTAAAGCATCTCCACATCGACAGAATCCCCCTTGCCCCCACTACCATCAATGCGGAAATTGTACACTTTTGCATCTTAAGACCGATTACTACCGAAAATGGAAAACAGAAACTGTGCAAGAGGCTTTTTTAAAACTGGGGATTAAACCTCAAACTTGGTTAGAGCCTATTTTTCTTGGGGGTCACAATCGAAGAAGAGCGACTTTCTCTGTTCTAAAAAAACGGGGGAAAGTAAAAATGGGTTACTACAAACGTCGCTCGAAGGAACTCACCGAGATCGAATCTTGTGAAATAGCAGCTCCTGTAATGCTCGAATTCAAAAAGCAGATTAAACCCTTCTTAAGTTTTCTCACCCAAGAGGGAGAGCCCCTCGATCTTTTTGCTCAATGGGTCGACGGGAAAATGGATCTTGTGATCACAGGTCCCTTAGGAAAACATGGCAAACCGAATAGAGCTTTTGTTGAAACGCTCAAAGACGCTCTTGAAGTGTCTCAAGTCTCAAGGGTCAGTTGGAAAAGTGAATCAAAAATTCAAGTCTTGATCCAAAAAGAGCCCATCGAAACAAAGTTTGGAAGTATCTCTGTAGAATTACCACCCGGTGCTTTTCTTCAACCAACACTCGAAGGAGAAAAAGCGCTTGTATCGGCCGTTATGAAAGCCTTGCCCACAGCGGGAAAGTTTGCCGACCTCTTTTCCGGTTGCGGGACCTTCACAGGTCCTATGCTTGAAAGAGGCTCTGTCGAAGCTTTTGAAGTTTACGAGCCAGCAGTTGCAAGTTTGAGCCGAGCCGCAAGAGAAAATAACTTAGGAGTCTACAAAAGAGATCTCTTTAAAAATCCACTCCGACATCAAGATCTCTCCAAATTTGATGCTATCGTGTTTGACCCGCCCAGAGCTGGTTGTCCTGAACAGGCGCATGAATTAGCACTTTCAAAATGTCCAACATTAATTGGTGTCTCCTGTAATCCAGCAACATTCGCTCGGGACAGTAAAATTATTCTTAAAGGGGGATACAAACTAAAATCCCTTCAAGTCGTCGATCAATTTTTGGGCTCACACCACGTAGAGATCGTGGGTGTGTTTAAGAAAACAAAATGAGGCTTTAATGTTTCCTATTCATGTCAGAACAGCTTTGGGTCTTGAAGAGGAGCTCGCTAAAGAGCTAGTCGCTCTAGGAATGCAAAATGTAAAGATACGAAATCGACTAGTCACATGTCTTGGAGACAAAAGGCTCCTTTACAAAGCTAATCTTTGGTGTCGAACGGCGATTCGAGTTTTACTTCCGATCGCAAACTTCCCAGCCAATGAGGAAAACCGATTCTACGAAGCTGTAAAAAATATAGATTGGACACCTTGGTTATCTCCAACGGGCTCGCTCTCCATCGATGCACACGTTCACTCATCATTCACAACTCACTCGCTTTTTCTAGCTCAACTCACCAAAGACGCTATCGTCGATCAATTTCGAGAAAAAACGGGAGAACGTCCTTCAGTTGATTTAGAAAAGCCTGATTTAAGAATCGCAGTGAATCTTTTTCGAAACACTGCAGAAATTGCAGTCGATTCCTCCGGAGAATCCCTGCACAAACGAGGTTATCGTAGACAATCAGGAGAAGCTCCTCTCAATGAAACACTCGCCGCTGGAATCATCCACTTAAGTGGCTGGGATGGAAACTCTCCCTTTTTAGACCCTATGACAGGCTCTGGGACTTTCGCCATTGAAGCGGGACTTAAAGCCAAAAATATAGCACCCGGTTTGTTAAGAGAACGGTTTGGGTTTCAAAGTTGGAAAGATTACGATGCCGATCTTTTTGAAAGTCTTGTACAAGAAGCCAAAGACTCTATTCGAAACGAAGTTTCAACCCAAATCATCGCTCTCGATATCGATCCCAAAATGGTTGCTATTGCCAAGCAAAATATCGAGCGCGCCGGTTTAAAAGATTTTGTTTCGGTCGAAGCCAAAGATTTTTTTGGGCTAGATGCCCCGCCCGCTTCGTATGGTACTCTTGTCATGAATCCCCCCTACAATGAACGCCTTCCCATCGAAGACATGGCCCGATTTTGCGAGCACTTAGGTAAATCTCTCCAAGAAAAATATTCTGGATGGAAAACTGCCATTCTTTTACCCGATACAGAAGCCGCAAGAGAGATACGACTTAGAGCACATCGCAAAACACCCCTTCTGAACGGAGCTATTGAGTGCCAGTTGTGGGAATTCGATCTAAGAAACTTACAATTAACTGAATCTCCCGAGACGGGCTCATTTGAGATTCCTGAATCATGGATTTCCAAGATCGAATCTTTCACAAATCGCTTAAGAAAAAACTTTAAACACTATTCAAAATGGGCGCAGAGAGAAAGACTCACATGTTGGCGCCTCTATGACCGAGATATTCCTGAGTTTCCTTTCATTGTAGACATTCTAGGGCGAAATATTCACTTCGCTGAAGTTCCTAGAAATCATGATCGCTCGCCCTTGGAACAGCAGAAATACTTAGAGCTCATGAAAAAAGCGGCTTCGGAAGTGACACAGATTCCCATTGAAAGAGTAGTTCTCAAAACTCGGAAAGCTCAGAAGCTTCCTAAACGAGAAAACAGCTCTGCAATCGAAGTGAAAGAGGAAAATCGAAAGTATTGGGTTAACTTAAGAGACTATGTCGACTACGGGCTTAATCTCGAGTACCGCGAAGTAAGAAACTGGATTCAACAAGAGACAGAGGGCAAAGAGTTTCTCAACTTGTATGCATATACTGGAACTGCCACTGTAAGTGCTGCTATGGGCGGAGCAACGGCTACTGCGAGTGTTGATGCCTCCAGCACCTATCTTGATTGGGCGAAGAGAAATTTAGATCTGAATGGGCTTCGTAGCCCTCAAAACATGTTTTACCGGTCGGATGTTTTAGAATTTCTCGCTCAATCCAAGAGAGTTTTTGATGTCTGCTGGGTAGATCCCCCTATCCACTCTATTAATCGCACGACCGCAAAAGAATTTAGCGTTCAGGAAGATCAGATAGCGCTTTTAAGACTTGTTGTCGACCGAATGCGCCCAGGCGGAAAGATACTCTTCACGACCAATTTTCAGGAATTTCAACTACAGGAGTGGGCTTTGAAAGAGATTCACCCTGTGAAAATCACCGATATGACTTTTAAATTGACTCCAGCCGACTTTGAAAAATCCAAACCATTTCATGCTTGGCTTATTGAGACCTAAAACAATTACTCTTTTGTAAAAACTGTGAGCTTCACTTTTTGCTTTTCGACTTCGAGCCATTCCGCATAGGGTCTTTTTGGGAAAACTGCAGTTTGAATTTCAAAACTGTCTTTTTGCCATGGAGTGGGTTTTAGATATCTCACGACAAGCCACATTTCCCCCTGATCAATCACTTGATCGGAAACTTGGCCGGCCTGCAGGGGAGATAAAATCTCCTCAATCCACCTCTTACCTTCTAGCATTTTCTTCTCTTCTTGCTCTTTTTTAAATTTCGGATCCTCATGAACAGGAATCGGAGGAGCATCGGCTAGCAACGTTTCTTTGATCTTGGTCCCCTTTTTAGCCGGAGTCTTGTGAAGCTCTAACCCTTTTTTAAGAGATACTTTAAAAAATGAAACAGGTATATTTTCTTGTGTAGCAATCGAATCAAATTGAGCCCCCATGCCGGTCACTTTCGTTCGAAAGCTCTCTGCTTTGGCATAAGTGTCAGTGTGTAGAGAGGGTGTCTTTAGGTAAAAATCATAGTAAATGGTGCGCTCAACTAACGTTGGAATAACATAAGCAACTTCGTAAGCTTTGGAATCTTCACCACCACAGGCGGCTTTTATAGCTGCAAGTTTTTCAGGGGTTAAAGTGGTGGAGTTGATTCGTTCTTTTTCATTTTTGATGTTTTCAGGAGTGATCTCAACTCCATGATTTTTTAAAATCTGTACATATTTATAGGCTTGAATAAGTTGGTCACGCCCCAATTTTCGTTTATCTTCAGGGAAGCTCGCGGTGATCACGGAGTCTCTACAATCCACCGCACTTTTTTTAATGATAAAATCACCGACTTGAATAGCTTTGGGGTCAAACCAGCAACCCATGAGCCCCAAAACTAAAGTCAACGGCAAGAGCCTGAATATCATTTTTTTCACCCCCAGAGTCCTCGATATTTTTACCAAGCTTTAAAGATTCGGTAAAGAAAATAGGGGGCCTAATTATGACAAAGCGGCAACTTGAGGAGTTACCGTTTTCTGGATAGACTTCTTCCAAAACCGTGCTGATAAATTCAAAAAAATTTCAATCACTCAAGTTAGAAATTCAAGAAGCTTTGCGCAACTCCAGATGTGAGGAGCTAAAAAGCCTCAAAATAGTACAGCGTGATAGTTCTGACCCCATCGATTTATCGGCTCTCAAGAACAGTGATAAAAAAATCTTCGGAGAGAAGATTCTGAAACTCTACTTTTTTCAAATTTTTCATTTAAGACGATTGATTTTAGATTTGAGCCCAAAAAGTTTTCTCGAGGAGGGTTCTTGGGCTCCTAGGTCCATTTTCTATGAGTTTCAACCCGAATTTTTGATGGGGGTTAGGAAAATTTATCAGGGTTTGTTCACTAACGCCCCCGCTCTATTCCAAGAAGGGCTAAGAGATTTAGGTATAGAGTCGCTAGAAAAAAATATTATTCAACATTTCAAGAAAGCTGATCAGAATCCTATTTACTTCTTGGCAAGCGATTTAAATCATTCGGCCCTAAGCATTTTAAGTACCCTTATTAGGACAAGGACGATTCCACCCAAAGATTCTGTTGCTTTGGGTATTTGCTTGGGGCTTTTATACCAAAGCCTTTCTAGAATCGATGAGCCCCTAGACATCGCCAAAGCATTTAGAGCAGCTACCAACGCCAATTCCAAACTGTCCAATCTCTAGACAATTCACGTAAGTTCTTGCACCCAGTTTGAAGGAATTGAGGAGTTTTGTTCGGGGTTGGCATTGCACATCAAGTCATCACTTAAACTTCATTAAAATATGAGTTAATACTGAGCGCCTAATATCTTTAGTCTGATAAGGCTTAAAATTTAGATTCGATTCTCCTTCCCTCCAGCGCCCATCTACTTAAACTTTCTCTTCAAAACGGTCTCAAATTCCCACGCGCTTAAGACTGAAGGCGGTGAAAAGCGTTCCGCTAAAGTAAGCTAAGTGAGGATATAAAACAGTTAACTGACATTTTGCGGACGAAATAAGATCGCAAACGCCACTCCTGATAGAAATCACTCTTCCACACCACTCTGCCAAGGGAATCATCTCATCCAAAGGGCAGGAAAAACTAGGAATCTTCTCAAACTGGTATTTCGGAGAGTGAGACAACACACAAATATCCCATCCTTCAAATCGAATTTCCTTAATCCATTTTATCCAAATTTCTTCTGGGAATTGGGGGTCATTAACAGACTTAGTTTTTTAACAATGATACTGGTTCAATATTAAACACTTCCCATTCTTTATCAGGGGATTCTGACGGAACAAGATTAAATTGCTTCTTAACCTCAATGAGAATTTCATTGTGAACTTTAAGGGCATGTGGACTCTTTTCACTTGCCAATATCCATAATTCAACAGTGTTCCACGATTTTTGTTTTTTCAACTCCTCAAGATACATTGGAAGAATCGATAAGTCTCGAATGGGAACTCTCGAGTATCTCTTTTTTAGCGGACTAAATATATGGATGCTCTCCGAAAAATTCTTATGCCCCAATTCCAGATAGAGCATCTCTAATAGGCCTCTAGGATCGGTCGTGTTTTCTGCATAGGAAAGATAGTCGTACAGAAAAAGAAGTTTTTTTCCTTCTCTCACTCTTTGAATAATGGGTTGTTTGACCTTCGAAAATCTAGCGTGGATATAATAATCTGCTGAGGATTCTACAAAGGGAAGAGAGCGATTTCGGTCGAAGATTGGAACCTTGGTAAACTTCCCAAGATCATACAATTGATATGCAGCTCCAAACCATAACAAGCCTAAAAGAGTTCTTCCCAAATAGGTAAAGCCTTCTTTGTGCCACAAATAATTTATTTGGTCTTTCACCGCAAATGCAAATAAAACGATTCCGTAGACTTCAGCGACCAATATTCTTCGAGACCGAAGAAATGAGAGACTTCCTGAGGCCAACACCAAAATAAG
>DDPO01000037.1 GCA_002342225.1 Bdellovibrionaceae bacterium UBA2466
GGAGCCACACCCGTATTTGAGCAAACAACCCCATTTTTTGAAGAGCGGACAATTCTTTTGCAAGTCTCTTCATCGGGTATTGGGTCTCGGCCTAAGGGGGGAAAAGGTTGGTTATGGCCCCGAGTCCGTAAGCTCTGAGGGCGCCATCCCTTTTCTCCAGGAACTTTAACGCATTTGAATTCGAGACCTTCATTGAAATCAGCCGTCTTATCTACCAAACGGTTCAAAGATGGATTGCTTTTGTCAGGAAGGAATTGCCCATTACGCTTTTTTTCATCGTGGTCAGATGGTTCGCCCAACGTGACGATCGACAAAGTGAATAATAGGAATGGAAATAAAAAACCCGATTTCTTCATTAGAACTTCCCCAATGCTATTTCAGGGGTGCAAGATTAAATCCAATGTTGTAGGCGCAGAATACGGATGGAAAATTGTGAAAACCGTGCATCCAAAGAACCTCTGTTAGTAATGTTCTGAGGTGTCAACTTTTTGGACAGTCGATTGACGAAATTTCGAGGTTTTAGGATGGGTATGAAAGTTTTTGCTTCACATAGCCTATTCAATCTTTTGACAGAGTTGGGTACTGGGGTTGCAACTGTAGTATCGTGATGCTCAGGAAAGGTCCACATTTATACCTTTTTCTTTTGATTAATCTTTTTGGTCTAAATGCGCTTCATGGGGAAAAGAATACAGGGCTTCATAAAAAGTCTAAGGTCGCCATCCTCTTTGCAAAAACTGGAACGGATTCCGTTGAGAAAGAGTTGCTAAAAGGAGCTCGGATTTTTCTTCATAACCATCCGACCTCGGCCGACTTTCTGAAGCTTGAGTTTTTTGACACTCAAGGAACTGTGAATGGAACCCTTGCAGCGCTTAAAACGATCAAAGACAAAGAGTATCCATTTGTTGTGGGGTTAAGGACGAGCGATGAGGCTCTTATAGCTTCACAGACAGCCGAAGAGAGCGAATTTCTATTTATAACTCCGACTGCAAATTTGTCTAAAGTTGCTCAAGGGAAGAAGAACACATTTCAAATCGCTGCGAACGAAGTGTTGGTTGGCGGGGGGTTAGCTCGCTTTGTAACGAATAATCTTCAAAGAAAAAGGATATTGGTTTTGATTAATACGCGGTCTGTTTATTCACAATCTGTAGCTGAAGCTTTTATGAAAGGATTGCAGCGAGTAGAGAATATTCAAGTGGATAAGTTCGTTTTTAATGGTGAAAAGCACGACCTACAGGAACTTAAAATTCTTTTTAAAAAAAATAGTCCCGACCTCGTTTTTGTTTCCGATTCGTTTTTAAAAAGTGCAGTTTTAGTAAAATATATCCATAAAACAGATCCTTACCTGCCTTTTCTGTGTGGTGATCCCATTGGAAGCGAGCGAACAATTAAAGCTTTAATGAGCGAAGAGCCTAAAATACGCCTCTATTTCGCTTCGTTTTGGAGCGAAAGAAAGAAAACAATTCATAACGAAGAGTTTAAAATAGGTTACAAAGCCCTTTTTCCAAGAACAAAACCAAGCGAAGAAGCTGCATTGACCTATGATGCATTACTTGTGCTTTCAAAAGCTATCGTTCAAGCACAGCCAGAACCTACAGTAGATAGGGTTAGATATTTTATTGAGCATCAAAAATTTGATTCAACTCAAGGAGTCATTGACTTTAATACTGGCCCGACACATTCCCCAATTCGCGATATTCACATCAAAGTCACAAATAGTACTCAAAGCAAGCGAGTGAAAACTCTGAGGGTAAAGTGGAAACTAGAACCCTAGAAAAACTGCTGAAACAGAAAAATTCACAGTTTACATGGTGGATCGTAGGTCCGGTTTTTGTGTGCTATTGCGCCCTTCAGGTGTTTTTCGTTGTTGGTGAGATTACGCAAAGTAAAAAACAACTTGCTCTTTGGAAAGAGAAAAACCAAGAACGAATTGCGCAGTCTCTGTTTTTGAAAAACGATGCTGATCTTAAATGGCTTTCAGTTGAAGAAATTAAAGAACCAGAGCCTACTCATTCGAGTTTTAGTTTTCAGGTTTATAATCAGCGTGGTCAAATTAAGTATTCACGTGGACACTTGTTTACAGTATCTGCCAGCGAAATTAAGACCGCTCAAATAAATGTTCATTATCTCAAAGGTGAAATTACTGACATTAGCCCCCTTCTAGTGGGTGAACGATTGCAGGGGTATCTTGTTTTGCAGGTTGCCTATCAGTGGAGTAGATTTTTAAAGCCCTCACTGATCATTTTAAGCTGTTGTATTGTGGTATTTCTAATTCTTAAGTGCGGCGTGTGGCTCTGGGTTTCGACCCTGAAATTGAGTGTCGTAAAGCCCGTTGAGAAAATGAACTCTGAAATAGCTCTTAAAATTGAAGAACTCTCGAATCTAAAACCTCTGTCAACAGATTCTGCAGAGTTTAAGTATGCTCCTACCGAATTTATAAGTCTTGTGAAAAGTTATAATGAACTTGTCGCTAATATTCAAAAGTTAAGGGCTAAAGAAATTCAATTTGCTACTGGCGTTGCAAAGTATGAGCTCGCAAATCGAGTAGCTCACGATATTCGCTCTCCACTCGCAGCACTAACGCTGGCTATTGAGAATTTACCTCCTTTGCCGGATAATCAGAAGGAAATATTTCAAGGTGTTTCAGAGAGGATTTTTATTATTGCGCAGGATTTGCTGGATGCAACCAAGAAAGACAGAGCTAAAGAGATGGTAAAAGACAATTCTAAAAGTATTTGCGAACTTAAAAAAGTGGTGAGTGAGATCGTTCAGGAAAAACAAATTCTTTTTATCGACGAACCGCCCATTCAATGGGCAGTATCCGAAATTCCTAATATTAAAATTGTAGCTAACGAAAGTGAACTCAAAAGGGCTATGTCAAATATTCTAGATAACTCCAGAGAAGCACTTCCCCGAGGTGGGGAGATTAGAATCAAGTGTACCGAGACTGGTGATAAGTTGTACCTCTCTGTCAAAGACAATGGAAAAGGAATCGCCAAAGAGCTTTTTCAGAAAGTGTGGGAGCAGGGCTTTAGTTTTGATAAAGAAAAGGGTAGTGGACTCGGGCTTTTTTATGTGAAATCGGTAGTTGAGTCCTGGGGCGGGCGAGTAAGTCTCGACTCGGCTCCAGGTAAAGGAACTGTGATTAGTTTGCAGCTCAGTGTTTTTAAGGAATAAGCTGCTTGTTTGCTAAATAGTCTGCGATCCCTATGGCTGTTTTTTCGATGAGAACCGGAAGGGAATTGGTGTCCTGAAAAGTTAACTGCCCCGTCCAGACTGTGTTTTTAGATTTAAGATCAATAAATTCAAGTTCTGCAGTTAAAATACGTAGCGGTTGGGGTTCCTTGTTTATAAGTAGAGTTGAGCGACCATCGTTTCCGACAGTTCCGCTGGGAGATCTCGAAGATTCAGAGACTATGTTTAAATTCTTAATGATGAGCAATGCTTCAAAATTATCTTTTTTTAGCACTTTAACGACTGGACCTATCGCTCTCGTTTGAGCACCTGGAAGTACAATGGAAGAAGTGATATTTCGTATTTTTCTTCGGTAGAGGGCATCGGCTAGAGATGCCTCCAGCATACTATCCCCGCGAAGTTTATCGCCCGAGGAATAGATTCCTAAACTCTCATAAACCCTTTTCTGACTATCTGGCTGTCGCGGGTTTTCGAATCCAGCAGCGGGTTTGGTGGGAGGCTCTTGTACTTCGAGTGAGGAGCAGCTCACGACCGTGGTTAATACAATGGCTATTGTAAGGGCTTTTAATATCTTCATGCCCTAGTTATCGGCGCACCGCAATAACGCTAAAGGGCAAAATTATGGAATATTCTTCACAATTTAAAAATTAATGGAATGTCGTTTGAAAATATGGGGCAAGTCTTTAGTTGTGTGCTGGCAGAGCTCTGATCGAATCCCTAACTTTCTTGCTCCCTCCACGTTTTCTTTTCTATCATCTAAAAAAAGTATCTCGTCAGATTTAAAGCCAATTCGGTTGAGCATTTTTTCATAAATCTCTTTTTCCGGTTTTCGGTGACCTAATTCAAAGCTCGTCAGCACTTCTTGAAANNATTTCGGGAACTGGTTCTTTGAGTACAGAATTCCAAATTGTTTTGAAAGTTTCTGGATTCAGGGATAAAGAAAGTTCCAAGTTGATTTTTTGAATGAACTCAAATTCATTAACGTGACCTCGTTCGAAGGCATCGTAAATGGGCCATTCGTTCATAGACTGAATCGAAGCTTCAAGTTGCTGAGTGCACTTTTTTCTTAGGGCCATGACTTGTGAAAAATCGAGTTTGATTAAGACCTCTCCCAAATCAAAAACGATGGCTTTTACGATAGAAGGTGGCATCTTTTAACTATAGTGCTCTTTGAGCTACCTTCCAAGTTCATACTTTGTGTCGAATGGATGGCCGTATTCCATTAGAGATCCTAGCACGAAAATCAGGCCGTTAAATTGCAGTCAATCCGAGCGGGTATGTTCGGGACAAAAATCAAAGCTGTCATCGTTTGGCTTCTCTTTTTTTACGCTTGTGGCGCCGCTCATGCAAAAATGCCCTGTGCGCAAGCTCTTGCAAAATTAGACCGCCTCATTCAAAGCAACACATTTGAAGTAAGACGGGATATCTATCATTACACCGAACTTTTTCCACAAACATTTATTGAACAGCTAGCTTCACTGAAAAAAGAAGATCATTGGATCGATGCTGGGAGCGGGGAGGGGTTCGCAGTTGAAGACCTTGCAAACAAAACTGTTCTTGATTCCCCATCGCTTTTGCAGCAAATGGAGCCCACCTTTCGTAAACCCCGAAGAGTAAAAGTAAATTCCGAAGCGCTGAGGGCCGCGGCTGATAAACTGAACGGTAAAGATACTTCCGAAAAGCCCCAAATCACTGCTGTCACTGTTAAAATGGAAAGAACACCTCCCCAAATGGAAAAAGTAAAATTTAAAACTGGTAGGTATTTTGAAGACATTCCCAATGAGGAATTTTCACCTGGTGATATGATCACGGATCTTTATGGTGTGATGTCTTATTCACCCAAAGTCGATGAAGTTCTACGAAAGTACCATCGAATTCTTAAAATGAATGGCAGAGCCTATATTTTCATCGGAGATTATGTTCCGGCTTCGAGGGTCAATAGTTTTTTTCGAGTTCTTCAAGTCGGAGAGTCCGGATGGGATGCCCCATTTGCAAAAAGCCAAGTGAAGCGGAAAGATGGTTCAACTGTCACACTTCTTGATTGGGTACTTTCTTTGAAGGGTTTTAAGGCTTCGGTACAGCACCGAGAAGTAGAAGCTGCTTCTTGGGGGCATGCCTCAACGGGCCCCATTTTAAGATCAACGCTTGTTTTAGAGAAAGTTACTCGAGATTTCGATATCCCCAATTTACGCCTAGTTCATACAACAGAGGGAAAACCGCCTGTCAGAACGTTTGAAGAAGTGTTTGAATAAAACCTAAGCTCGCATCGAGCATTTCGTGTAAGATAAAAAAATGAAACCACAAACGACTATCATACCTATTGAGGGAATGAGTTGTGCCGCTTGTGCTGGAAAGATTGAGAGGAAACTAAGCTGTGTTCCGGGCGTTGATTGGGTTTCTGTAAACTTCGCCAATAAAAAAGCTTTGGTTAGAGGGACAGCAACTCTTGAATCTTTGTGTGAGGCTATCGAACTTTCTGGATACAAAGCAAATCTTCAACAAGCCAAAAGTCCCGAGCGCGACCATGCTCAATTAAAAACACAAAAAATGTCGGCCTCCTTAGCTCTTGCATTATCTGCACCCGTAGTTTTTCTTTCGATGGCTCATATCGATTCTCGCTGGAGCCAGTGGCTTCAGTTGTTATTCACTTTGCCTGTTCTTTTTCTGGGGCGGAACTTTTTTATTCGAGCTTTTAAAAGTGTAAAAAATCGATCTGCAACAATGGATACGTTAGTTGCTTTAGGTACTGGGACCGCGTTTCTTTTTAGTGTTTTTCAGATGTTGGGCCACAAAAATCAGCTCTATTTTGAGTCGGCCTCCGTCGTGATTGCTCTTGTTTTAGTGGGTAGGACTTTAGAAGAGATAGCTAAAAATCGTTCGCAAAGCGCTTTGTTTGATTTGATGACTGTTGCTCCACAGACTGTTATCCGAATTTCAAAAACAGCTAATTTAAGCTCCTCAACTCAAATTCCTTTAAGTGAACTCAAAAAAGGTGACTATTTCTTGGTTAGGCCCGGCGAAGTGGTAGCGACAGACGGTCTTGTCGTTGAGGGGATTTCCTCAGTTGAGGAATCCAAGCTAACGGGCGAAAGTGCACCTAAGGAAAAAGGGATCGGTAGTATTGTTTTTGCTGGTACGTGCAATCAGAACGGAAGGCTTGTTGTAGAAGCGACCGAACTTGGTGAGGAGACACGAATCTCCAAATTGGTAAGGATGGTTGAAGAAGCTCAAGGGAGTAAGACCGAAATCCAAAGCCTTGCTGATAAGGTTTCTGGTTTGTTTGTCCCCATCGTAATGTGCGTTTCCGCAGTGACTTTCATAGTGTGGTGGTTGTCTGGGCAAACCATTATACAGGCTCTTTTACCAAGCGTTGCGGTTCTAGTGATTGCTTGCCCTTGTGCGCTTGGACTTGCGACTCCTACAGCGATTATCACTGGCATCGGTCGCGCTGCGGAACTCGGTATTTTGATTCGAGATGCAAAGAGCCTTGAACGAAGTCATCAGATTGATGTCCTTCTTTTAGATAAAACAGGCACACTTACCGAGGGCAACCCCAAAGTTGTTTCGAGTTTCTACTGCCCTACAGGTAAAAGTGAGTTTCGATACGTAGCTGCAATAGAGAATCAAGCTAGTCATCCGCTAGCGAAAGCTATTTCCGAACATGCAAAAAAATTTCAGACGGAGGATAGCGATAAGTTTGTCATCGAGGAATTCAAAAATGTGCCTGGTATGGGGTGTTCTGGAAAAGTGGAAGGTAAAAATGTCTACGTAGGAAGTCGGCAATGGGTTGAGTCACAGGGAGTTAATACGGTTGTGGATTGGTTACCCCATGCAGAACTTGAAAAAATTAAGCAAGAGGGAAAAAGTCGAGTTTGGGCCTCAGTCGATAATCACTTAACTTCTGTACTAGTTATTCATGATGAATTAAGAACCGGCGCCAAAGCTGCTGTCGCTGAGCTTCTGAAAGAAACTAAAGTGAAAATTTTGAGCGGTGACAATACTGATGCCGTATTAAAAGTGGCAAAAGAGCTAGGAATAGATGAGTGGTTGGCAGAAGTGACTCCAATCCAAAAAGCAGAAGAAGTGAAACGATTAAAAGAGCAAGGGTTAAAAGTAGCCATGGTAGGAGATGGGGTGAACGATGGTCCTGCTTTAGCACTCGCTGATGTTAGTTTCACGTTCGGCTCCGGCACTGACCTAGCAAAAGAAGTTTCCTCTATCACAATCGTTAATGGAGATCTTTCTAAAGTTCTGCAGGCTTTCAGATTAAGCCACTTAGTGATGAGAGTTGTTAAGCAAAACCTGTTCGCAGCTTTTTTCTATAATGCGTTTAGTATCCCAATTGCTGCATTTGGGCTTTTAAGTCCAATGTTGGCTGGTATGGCGATGGCTCTGAGCAGTGTTTCTGTGGTTCTGAACTCCTATCGATTGAAACTGATGATGAGAAATTAGGTTGTCAGGATTTAGGACTTAAAGAATGCATTAAAATTGCTCCAGTTGCAGAGACATTGAGAGATTGAACTTTCCCCTTAAGAGGAATTTGAACAAGAAAATCACAAGTTTTAGCAATCAGTGGGGAAATTCCTTCAAACTCTGTGCCTAGCACGAGTACTACTTTCTCTAAAGGAGGAAGCTGCTCGAGAGTCTGCGTTTTTTCCCCAAGCGAAGTTCCTACGATCCAAAATCCAGAGTCCTTTAATTTGCGTAGTCCCTCAGCTAAATTGACAACCTGAATGATAGGAAGCGTTTCGACCGCGCCTACTGAGGAGTTGTATACCCCTGAACTTACTGTAACACTGCGATCTTTGGGAATGACGATACCATCCCAACCTAATCCCTCCGCCGTCCTGCAAAGCGCTCCGAAGTTTTGAGGATCCTGTAAATGGTCTAAGGCTAATAACGAAGCTCGTGGTTTCTTTTGCATAGTCTCCAGAAACGGTTTGAATTCACTGAACTGAAAGGGTTGAACCTGAGCAATAACAGGTTCAAAAGTCTCTGTGTGTCGTTTTTTAGGGGTAGGTTGAAAATCGATCGCTATCCCTTGCTCTTCGGCAGAAACAATAAGATCCAAAACTCGGGATGAAGCTTTTTCTCGTTGAATAAAAATAATCAGTTTCTTGATTGCAGTTGGCCGGTAGAGAAGTAGATGATGAATAGCACTCAGTGATGAAATAGTGTTCATTTTTGGTTAGGCCCTTTCAAAAATTTTGTCAGTAGCAAGTCGGGGATCGCGATTTTGGATGATGGGTCTCCCAATGATGAGGTAGTCCGCACCGGAAGCGATCGCTTCTTCGGGGCTAGCGATTCGTCTCTGATCTTCTAAGTAAACTTCTTTTTTCTGTGGGCGAATCCCCGGAGTGACCAGAAGAAAACCTGGGGAGACTATACGTCGAAGCGAGGCTGCTTCCGAAACGGAACAGACGATACCTTTTAGTCTGGCTTCTTGGGCTAGTTGCGCTAATCTTGGAACCGACTTTTCAGCAGAAGTTTCCCAGTCCCAATACGTTGCTTCCATTGGATCAAAACTTGTGAGCAGAGTTATTCCCAATAGCTTGAGTTTTGAATTCCGACAACCTTGGCTTGCAGCTTCCAGCATTTTTTTTCCACCAAGGCAGTGGACAGTTGCAAAGTCGACTCCCATTTCAGCCAATTGCTTGATTGTTTCAAAAACAACTTGGGGTGTGTCGTGGAGTTTCAGGTCTACGAAGATCTGTTTTTTTGAATGGTGAAGATAGTCGATGACTTCCGGCCCCGAGCGAGTAAAAAGCTGAGGTCCTACTTTATAGGTTTTAATCTTTTCTCCAAGCACATCGATTAGCCTAAAAGCTTGGTCCCTATGATCAACGTCGAGTGCCACAATAATGTTGTCTAGATTTTTCAAGTAATACCTACTCTCCATTGGTTTAGTATCTCTTCCTGTGCGGGTGTGGTCACTGATAAAAATTCAGAGCTTGTTTCTAAACTGTTTTGATTGCTAAACGTTTCCACTGTGTAGGGTTCGCTCACCGTTTTTCTACCATAACGAGCTAGGATTGAAACCACTTGAGTTTTTGATTCCTGATTGAGTTGGCCCATTGCGATAGCACTAGGACCTGTAAAGTTTTGCGGTTCGAAGTAAAAGCAGCCTATTTTTTTCCATGTAGATTTTAATTCTTCGTTTTCTCGGTCAGTGCGAGCGATGATCGCTTTCGTATCCTTTGAAAGACGAAAGTGGCGGCCTAGTCGAAGAAGGGTTGCTTGCGCCATTTTTTCCACCGAGTTCTTATAGGTAGGGTATGAATAAAAATCTCGGAGTCGTTGAGAAAAGGCTTTCTCTGTGAGCAGACACCCCCCTCCGGGACTTGAATAAACTCTCACTCCTAATTTTTGGGCAAGCGCTAACTGCTCCCTGCGGCCTCTTCCGGAGAACTTAAATAAATCTTGTCGTTGGATCCATCCTTTTTGTTCAGGCTCAGTCGGAGGTAAGTTCCCGCCGGATAGGGGTCTAAGAATCTTGGATTCCATTGCTGAAATTTTATCAATCAGATTCATCGCTGCTTTGTTTTGCGAGAAAGGCCTTTGACCCACGACTTCGCCAGTTACTATGAAGTCGGCATTTTGCTCTAAACGTGTGGTCTCGGCTAGTTCGAACATGTAGATTCGGCAATCAACACAAGGATTCATCTGACTGCCATAACCATATTTAGGCGATTTAACCATATCTACGAAAGACTCGCCCTTTTCTTTAATGATCAAATGAATGCTGAGATCTTTAGCCACACGTTGAGCTTCTTCAGTGCATCCAAAAGGTGAGGTTAAGTGAAGAGCAATCACTTCGATTCCCCAGCTTTTCACTAGGGCTGCCGCTAGAGCACTATCGAGCCCCCCTGATATTAAAGCAATGGCCTTTCGGGTATTTGGTTTGTTCGAAGTGTGGGAATTCAACGCCTGTTCCTTGCTACTTGAATAGTTGTCACTACCCCGAGGTTTATATCTCTTTTATGTTATTATTACAATGGGTTAGCTTTGGAGCTTAAAACTGTTTAGAGGTTGGGCAGAGTAAGTTCCTGATTTAAGAGGCTTATTGAAAGGTCGTTTTTAACTGTCACTCTCTTTGGCATCTGCTGTAGACAAAACAGTGCACATCAGCTTTGAAACAGTTCGGCACAGTGTGTGCTTTATATCTTGAGTAAGAAGAAACACAGTTTGATACACAACAGGATTACGAAGCAGAAGAAATTCTGTTTCTCAACTTAGGATGTAACTATGATACAGCAACAAAGAATTCAGCTTGATTCTATTTTCATCAAAGCACTACTTCTCGGAGGATTTCTTCTTTCGTTGTTTTTAAGTAGCCCTGTTCGAGCTGAGAGTGCTGCTCAAACGATTCAAAGTTTGCAGCCGATACCTATAAGTTCAGGCGGGGCTACCTTGCTTCCAATCGCGGTTCTAACGGGCTTGGCAACCGGGGTTGTTTCTCCTGTCGCTCAGTTTACTTTAGTTAATCATCTTTTCACCAACGCTATTAACGACGGTATTAATAAAACTCCCGATGCAAGGATTAATTATGTGAGCGCTAAAAAACTTTTTGAAGAAGAGGTTCTGTGTGGGATGGGTAAGGTGCTGCAGACTGCTTTAGTGGTTACACTGATGCCGCAAACCAGTCGCAATAGGGACTATGGCGGAACACAAGATGAAGCAGTTCGAAGGGGCAAAATTACTGAAGCCACGGTACTAGCGCAAGCTTTTGCAAGAACGCCGGGGTGCGATGCTAGTAATTCATCAGACAGCGGAATTGATCAAAATATTTTGTTAGTGTTAAGATCTCTTAATTAATGAATTCCAAAGAAAAGTTTCACGCAGGGGTATATAGCTTCTGTTTTCCGGGGTTGGGGCAACTGTTCAACAGTCGCCCCTTTGTCTCTTTGTTCTTTTTTTTAAGCTTTCTTTTCATTGAATTGTATCAAAAATATCTTCCCCTTTTGCCTCTGATTGCTCTGATTTCAGCGATGGAAGCTTTTATAAATTTTAAAGCGGGCAGGGTAAAAACGAGCCGGCCCAAAGAATATCTCTACACGACAGTTGCAGTTCTTAGCTTCTCATTTTGGATGTTGCTTCTAGCTCCCAGAGTAATTCCAATGTGAGTTATTTCCAGGGACGTTTAACTCCACATTCGAGCATTTCATGGCCCCAATAGGGATTGGCGAGGGGTTCGCCTTGGCGCTGCACCCAAAATGCATACCCTTGAGGAAACATCGGGCAGAAAAAGAGTTGCAGATTTTTTGCTTCTTTTGGATGGGATTTCAAATAATCAACATAAAGCCGTGAGATATTGCCAAACCGGGTTCGATATAGCTTTGGATCTGAAACTTTTTTAAATGATTCGATCTCAACAGAAAGTTGCCTGATTAGAGCCTGTTCGGATTGTTCTAAGGTTTCTTTTGAAACTTTTTTTAAGTCCTCCTGCATAGAGTGGCTCAGGGATGGTAGAAGGCCCAACTTGTCTTGGGATAAAGCCTTCTGAATCTCCATGTAAGGAGCCAACAACTGTGTGATTGGTGAAACTTGTTCTTTTGCTGCGGCCTTCGGGGGTGTTGGAAAGGCCCATGCGGTTAATAAGAGCGTCAGTGTTATAAAATAGTGTCTCATAAAGTCCTCAAAATAGGCTAATTAATTCAGTTGATTATAGGACCTAAGTCCAAGGGTCAAGTCGTACTTAAAAGTTTAAGAATCCTTGTAGGGATGCGGCAATGAGAGTATAAACTGGCCATGATATTTCATGCGAAAAATCTCTTTTTTTTATTTCTCTGTTCTTCCTTGGGCTTGGGTGCTGAAACGCTGACTCTCAAAAATTATCTAGACCAAGTTAAGGAGAAGCATCTTGGATATCAAGCGACTCAACTTGTGAGTCAGGGGGCTATGGAGCGTGCCGAAGAAGGGCGACTTCTCACATCTCCTCAACTCTTTTCCAACGTCAACTACTTAGATGATCGCAGACCCACCAACAATCCCTCTTTTTTGGGAAATCGCACAGTGTTTGAAAAATACTCCGTCGGTTTAATGGAACAGACCGGGTTCGGACTCTCTGCAAAGCTTAGTTACAACATCACTCGAACTGAACTTTTTGGAGTGAACACCACTTTTGTTCCACTTCCTCAGTTTTATGACACTGTTCCTTCCGTTGAGCTGAACCAGTCTTTGTGGAGAAATGGATTTGGGTCGGAAACAAGAGCGACGCAAAGAGTGGCTGAAGCTCAGGCAAGAGCGACAAGTCTCGCAGAATCCCTCAAAGCCAAATTGATTTTGGCCGAAGCGGAGACAGCCTATTGGAGATTGTCCATCGCAAGGGAATTGGTTGATGTTGCAAAAAATGGCGTTGAACGGGCCAAGAAAATTCAGGAATGGAGTGCTCGGCGCGCCTCTCTTGCGCTCGCTGATAAGTCAGATGCGCTTCAGTCCGAGGCGGGATTTCAAGCGAAACAGCTTGAACTTCAAATGGCACTGGACGAGCAACGGGAAGCAACTAAAAGATTTAATAGCCTAAAAGGAGAAGACTCCGAACAGTTGTCTTCTTTCCTTGAAAAAGTGGAGACAGATACGCTGGTTAATCTTTCTGCTTTTGATAAAAAAGGAAAACGGGAAGATGTTCTAGCCGCTGACGAAGCTAGAAAAGTCGCTCAAGCCGCCGCAGAGCTAGGAAGAGAAAAAAACGCACCTACAGTGGATGTTTTTACAAGCTACAGCCTGAATGGACGAGACTCAGCTCTAAGTAAAAGCATTTCAGATGCAAGTCGTACAAACCAAAATACGTTGGCTGTTGGACTTAAAGTTTTAGCTCCTCTGGATCTTGGAACTGTGGTTAATAATCGTGCCGGTTACATAAAAGAAGAAAAAGGAGCTGAACTTAATTATCAGCGCAAACTCTTCGAAGAGCAAATAGAGTGGAATGAACTGGTCACGCGACTCAATGAAAATAAACGCCGATTACAAATGGCTAAAGAGATTGAGAAGGTCCAGAAGCAAAAATTGGATAATGAGCGTAACCGGCTTAAAACAGGTCGGTCTGTTCTGTATCAAGTTGTTTTGTTTGAGCAAGACTATGCAAATAGCCAAGTGATGAAACTTAAAACCGAGCTTCAGATCCTAGCCCTGATGGCCCAAATGAAGACCTATTTACCCCAACAAGAGTCAACAGGAGAACAAAAGTGACTTTAGCCGATCTTTCTATCAAACGGCCCATATTTATAACCTGCACAGTGATAGCAATGTTGGTGGTGGGTTATTTGTCATTAAAAAAACTTGGAGTAGACCTCTTTCCCAATGTTACTTTTCCTGTTGTGACGGTAAGTACTCCCTATCCGGGAGCAGGTCCTCGAGAAGTTGAGACACTCGTTTCAAAGGTTTTGGAAGATCAAATCTCCACAGTGGCCGGAATAAAACGCTTGCGTTCTGTCAATAAAGAAGGGTTGAGTATTGTCATTGCCGAGTTTACTCTTGAAACCGATGTCAAATACGCTGAACAACAAGTTCGGGACAAAGTTTCCTCCGCCAAAATTAAACTCCCCAAAGAAACGAAAGAATCCATTATTCGTCGAGTAGATCCCGCTGATCAGCCAATTATTACAATTACGGTCGCGGCTGATCTCCCCGAAGCTAAGCTTTACGATTTGGCTGATCAAATTGTTCGCCCTAAAATCGAGCAGGTAAAAAATGTCGGGCTCGTTGAGGTTCTAGGCGGGCGGAAACGAGAAATTCGCGTTGAGCTTGATCGTAAAAAATTAAACTCCTACGAAATCTCCGCAACTCAAGTTTCGCAACGAATTGCGACTACCGGTCAAAATATACCTGCTGGAAAAGTGGAACAGCTTAAAATGGATTTGGTGTTTAGAACGCTCGGCGAATTTAAAAATCTAAAAGATATCGAAGATGTCATTGTGAATTTTGTTGGAAATGACGTGCCAGTGACGGTCTCACAAATCGCTAATGTAACCGATTCACTTGAGGATGAGACTTCACGGACCTTTTATAACGGTAAGAAATCTCTGTTTTTGATGGTTTTTAGGCAGACTGGAGCTAACACCATTGGAGTGGCCGATGCTGTTAAACAGAGGGTGACTGAACTTAATCAAACCCTAGCCAATGAGGATGGAAAACCTGTTTTAGAAATTGTAAGAGATTCTTCCAAGCCCATTCGAGCTAATGTCGACGATGTTACTGAGTCCATATTTATTGGAATTGTTCTAACCATTTTAGTCGTTTTTTTCTTTTTGGGGTCAGGAAGATCCACGATTATTACGGGACTTGCGTTACCCAATTCATTGTTAGGCGCTTTCATTTTGATGGCGGCCGCTGGATTTACGGTCAATGTCATGACTCTCTTGGCGCTCTCACTGGCTGTCGGACTTCTCATCGATGATGCGATTGTCGTTCGGGAAAATATTTTCCGACACATCGAAATGGGCGAAGAACCTATAACGGCTTCTTCGGTTGGGACAAAAGAAGTGACGCTTGCAGTTATTGCGACGACTTGTGCAGTGCTTGCTGTTTTTGGACCTATCGCATTTTTAAAAGGGGTCGTGGGGCAGTTTTTTAAAGAATTCGGACTTACAATCTGTTTTGCGATGCTAATAAGTCTTTTTGATGCTCTCACAGTCGCACCCATGCTTTCTGCCTATTTTGCTGGAAAGAGTCACGGATTCCCTGAGACAGGTTTTTTGGGAGCTACTGTTGGAAAGGCCTTGAAAGCTTTCAACTCATTTCAAACTTCACTTGAGAATCGATATGAAGCACTACTCCAGAAAGTGGTGGCACGACCAGGAAAAACGTTTGGTATCACTCTTGTTATTTTGATCTTGAGTGGAGTTGCTCTTAAATATACTCCCAAAACCTTCTTAGGTGCTCAGGATTACGGCGAGTTCTCTGTTGGTTTAGATATGCCGCCTGGAACCAATTTGAATGAAATGTCTGAAGTCGCGCACAAAGTGGATGCCATTCTGAGAGCTAATCCCGAAGTAAAATCTTCGGTACTCATGGTTGGAAGCCGGGATCTCGAGAGCAATGTTGCTACGTTCTTTATTGAGCTTGTGAACGCCAAGCAAAGAAAAGTGAACACAACTCAATTTAAAGATCGATTGAGAGAACAACTTAAGCCCTTTGCTTTTGCAAATCCAACGGTCAAAGACGTCGATATGGTTGGAGCGGGTGCTCGGCCCTTTAACGTAAATCTTATCGGAAGTGATCTGGCGGTTGTGGAAGAGACGGCCAATAAAGTGTTTCAAAAGCTTAAGGTTATGCCAGACCTGAAAGATGTGGATATCAGTGTGCGGCCTGGGAAACCTGAATTTCAGGTATCACTTGATAATCGAAAAGCCGAGCGCATGGGGGTTTCGAGCAGTATTGTCGGAGCTGAACTAAGAAATCAGATTGAAGGCTCAACTCCTGCAGTGTTTCGAGAAGCAGGAAGAGAATATGATATTCGAGTTCGTCTTCAGGAGGGGGATAGAAACTTAAGAGAAAACTTCAATACGACATTTGTCCCCAATATTAATTTTCGCCAAATACCTCTTAAAAATATAGCCAACGGGGTCGAAGCTACGGGCCCTGCAAATATTTTAAGGCAAGATAGAGGCCGTTACGTGCAGATTGCTGCTGACTTGACCCCAGGCGGGAAAGGTATGGGCGGAGTGATGGCTGATATCAACAAAATGTTGAAGGATGAGATTCCATTGCCTCAAGGAGTTTCGTATGCTTTCGTTGGACAAGCTGAAAACTTTAAAGAGTTGATCGACAGTATGGCGACAGCAGGTTTACTTGCGGTCGTTTTCATCTACTTAGTACTTGCGAGTCTTTATGAGTCCTTTGTGACTCCCTTTACGATTATGTTGATTCTCCCCCTAGCGGCGTGTGGAGCTTTCTTTGCACTTTTTATCACGAGACAATCGTTGGATATTAATTCTATGATCGGCTGTATTCTGCTCTTGGGGGTTGCAACGAAAAATTCGATCTTGCTTGTGGATGCAACTAATCAACTCATCGCTGAGGGGGTTGAGCGCAGTCAAGCCATTGCCCGAGCCGGTAAAATGAGACTTAGACCTATTTTAATGACGACTTTCGCCTTGATCGCTGGAATGTTGCCTGTAGCGATTGGTCTCAATGAAGCGTCTAAGCAGAGAACAAGTATGGGGATTGCGATCATTGGAGGATTAATTAGTTCGACTTTGTTAAGTCTGGTTGTTGTTCCTGCGGCTTTTACTTACATCGATCGATTTCGACTCTGGATGAAAAGAAAACTAGAATTTTTAAAACCGGTTGAAGCCCAATGAAACTTTTGTTGGCATTCTTTGGTTTTTTTGCCTTTTTTGCAGGCGCAGCCAATGAATCCGCTCTGATCGATGCAAAAAAATACGATTTTAGTCTCGTTTTAGATATCAGATATGCCACTGAAAATAATTTTACCCACAAAAAGGTCTATCCTGAAGCAAGGTGTGTTTTAAGAAAAGCGGTAGCCGAAGCATTATCGAGAGTTCAGGCCTATGTGAAGCTTCATGGTTATCGCCTAAAAGTTTACGACTGTTATCGCCCTTTAAGTGTGCAAAAGAAGTTTTGGGAACTCGTCCCTGATGAAAAGTATGTTGCCGATCCAAATAAAGGATCGAAACATAACCGTGGAGCAGCAGTAGATGTTACTTTGATAGATGCCAGTGGTCAGGAAGTTGAGATGCCAAGTGGGTATGATGATTTTACTGAAAAAGCACATCGCAATTACCAAAAAGCCTCCAAAAAAGCCCTTTCTCATCGGAGAATCCTTGAGAGCGCCATGGAGAGAGAAGGGTTTCAAGGGCTTGATACTGAGTGGTGGCATTTTGATTTCAAAGGCTGGGAGCAGTATTCGATAGAGGATGTGCCTTTGAGCTCGATTCCTTAATCTCTTTTCTAAAATGTGCTTTTTTCGGCATATTTAATCCTTAATTCTCCTCTGTGACTCGCAATGTAAAAACACCGATAAATAGAGTGATGAGTTTTAGAAGAGACATCGCTATTTTAATCACTTTAGTTGGGGGTTTTGTTTTTACACCCAGCCAAGGGTTCGGAAGAAAGTTATCCAATCTTCCAGAAAGAACCTTTCTTTTTTATGCTGCTGGTAATTTAGCCCTCACCTCTTCCGAAGCGGATAAAGTCTCAGGTGCCACTTACGTTGAG
>DDPO01000091.1:0-9094 GCA_002342225.1 Bdellovibrionaceae bacterium UBA2466
GATTTTCGCGAAAAGACATTGGCTCGACCCCAAGGTTCTACAAAACGGGGAGAGTCTGGACTACGAAGCTCCTCTTTCAATTGAAATTGGTTTGCGGGTGAGAAAACCTCGCAAGGGACACCACCAAATTGCTTGCTGAGAAACTCGGGCAGTCCTTTGAGAAGACCTGTTCCTCCAGCAATTTTTATTGCTGAGATCGATTTCTTATATGAGTTTCTATAAGCGATTAAGCTATGATTCAATTCGGTCAGCAAAAACCCTAACGATTGTTTTGTTGCCTCGAGAATCTCGCCTCCCTGAGAAGCCGATCCAACATAAAGCTGGTGTTTTTTGTCTTCAGCTTGTTCAAGCGGGTCACCCGTGGTTATCGCAATGTTCTTAGTAATTGCCATCCCCCCCCAACCGAAACACCTGAACGCTTCGATCCTGCCTTCGTCTATAATGGAAATAATGGTTTTGGAATGTCCGATATCAGCGATGAGGGTGGGCCCCGAAGGCTGGTTTTCTAGCTGAGCTAGTGATGCTCCAAAAAGATTTATAAGACCCATGCCATCGAAAGTAAGCCAGTCGGGATCAATCCCTACTGTCTTTAAGTATTCGAGATGGTTCGTGATAAAGCGATTTGGGGCGATAGCTGCAAAAACCAAGCATGAATCTTTTTGTGGATAGATTTGATGCTGAACGACAGTGTCTTCCAGTTTAAATGGTAGAGAGTCCTCGAGTTCAAATTGGTACATCTGTTCCGCTTTTTTCTTTTGTTTTACTGGGATATTGAGAAATCTCATCGAAAGATTTGGGGCTGGAAGCGAGCAGACGAGCTTATCAGGATGGCTAGGAAGTTTAGCAAGAATTTGAGCTATGGCTTCTTTGTAGAGCTCCTTAGGGTCATCCATTCTGAGGGGTAAACGAGCTTCGTGAAAATCCAGAATTTCAAACTTTCGAAATCGAGACTCGGTTTCTACGGCTTTAACACTCCAACTACCCAATTCGATTGCTAGAACTCTCATGTTTTCCTCGCTTAAGTTTCCATCCAGTATAATACTTTTAACGCGTTTGGCTCTTTTTTGGCTGTTCCCTGCGGAGGCGTGATAAACTGTGTTTGTGTTCCTGCTATAAGAATATCACATCCGAAGACCCCATTTGGGTCCTGTTTCCAGACCCCTGTTAGACTTGTGCAGGAATCTTCATCGGTAGGCCGCTCCAAACAAATACCTGGGTTGGTCTTCCAAAAAAAATTGTTGTCTCGCCCACAATCGGCTTGGGAAACATTCTTGGTTGCGGCAGTTCCTTTGCCTGTTGTAAGTGCAACTGCAACGCGTATCTTCTTTTGAATGGTGGTTTTACTCTTTGGTACGGTACCCGTTCCCTCAATTAAGAAGCTGTAGGTTTGCACTGTGAAGGGATAATCATTGGGGTCCTTGTAGCGGTCTAAAAAACCATTTCGGCCAAGCGTTTTTGTGACATAGTCAACAAACGACGCCTCAGTGGCCCACTCTCCAATGCGGTTTTTTTCGTCCATGATCTTTGTAAGATCATCCTCCGTAAAATCAGGATAAATCGCTTTTAAAACATTTTTATTGGCCTCATTCAAATTCACTTTGCCCTCGTAAGAGTAGACTGTCACAAGCGGTTTCAATTTTTGGAAAAGATTTTCTTCGACTGAACGAACTAGTCTTAATTCATCGAGCGTAAAAAATCTTCCTCTTTTGGCTTTATAAGGCGGCACTTGCTGGTCATAGAAGCGGTCTTTATTTCGTTCTCCAAAAGCCACATCATCCCGATTGACCCAGTCCATGATGTCAAAAACAACTTCCTCGACGCGGTAATTACCAAATTCATCTTGAGGGTTATCAGAGGCTCGAAAAATTTCATTAACTGCATTGTAAAGTAACCGAGCTACGTGCTCGTAAAAACCGTTGGGAGGTGAGGCGCTTGCAAAGTTAATATTAAAATTCCCCTTACTGATATCTTGCTCTGTTAAAATCAAAGAGTTGAGATTTATTTTTGACGACTCGTTTGTGATCGTTTGGCTAAATTGCCCCGTGCTTATCATGGTCTCTTGAACAGCCTGTTCAGCAGCATCTTTGTCGGCTTTTGTTAGCTTTTTGATTGTACTAGCTGCAGGGGGAAAGGGCGGGAGTGGCAAGCTCCAAACCGCAGCAAGTTTCTGCTTAATCATATTATTCGACTGAAATTGCTTGTTAGCTTTCATAAAGAGAGCAATTCTCGCTAGTCCAAATCTAGCACCTGACTTTGCTAAGTAATGGGCTTGCAGTTGATTGAGTTCGCTGTACGCTAGTTTGCGCTCAATAGCTACACTGTATTGAAACTCAATCGTAAGTAGACTCATGATTAAAATCGATACCAAAACTGTGAGCAAAGCGACGCCACGTTGGTTTTCTCTTGTGCAATTTCTTTTGCAATCTAGAGTCACTGTATCCTCACAATTACTTGCTCATTATTCGGAAATGAAATCTTGAATTGAGTTTCGACCGTTAGCGGTTTGGCTTTGTTGTTAGCGCCTGCCACAAGAATTTTTATTTTGACAGCACTTGGAAACTTATCACGATAAACCCCAGAGTCTGAGTTCCAGCTGTCTTCCCATTTTTGAGTTTTGGGATCAAAGTACTGAAACTCCAAGGACTCGACATTTTCCAGCAGTGTGTAGACACTTCCTCCTTCGTAAGGGTTGTCGTCAATCAATTCGGACTCGCGTTTGACAAGGGTGCTTTTGTTCGAGTTTTTCGCGCTTTGAAGAGAGAAAGTAATTTCAGTCTGCTCGCTTTCTCGCTTCCCCGCAAAATAGTTACGATGGGACAATGAAGTGAACGTAAGTTGATTTCTTTTGCCGTCAAAAAGCGATCGCGTGACGGCTCCTCCTTGCTGTAAAGTCTGTTTGGCATTAGGCCCTAAGTCGTCGTAAAGCACGTGGAACGCTTGGCGGATATCGGTTTCCATGGCGTTCAAAGCAGAACGCGCATTGGAGAAGGCATCCACATCTTTAAAGGCAGTATCTTTAGTATTTCGAATTAATGTGATCTGTTTAATGGTTGTTAAGGCAATGATTGAAAAAAGAGCCATAGAAAGCAGCACCTCTAACAGAGTAAAGCCGGCCAAGTTTTCATTGGTTTTTTTCATAGTGTTGGAATAGCCAGTGGTAGATCGTACCGAGCCACGTGAGTTGTGACATCTACAGACCTTTGGTTTTTCTTGCCTTGAATCCAAAAAACCTCAGCATGAAGTTCACGCATAGATTTGCTTAAATGTTCACTAGCAGTTTTCAAAATCATTTTCTGAATCTGGTCTTCTCTGCTGACCCCCTCTTCCCGTTCCTCGGGAGCTTGAGAGGCCATCGCAGCGGCCGATTGTGAAAGCTTGAAATCAATTTCGTGACAACGAGTGACCCAACGGTACTTTTCAAAGGGAGCCTCAAACTTACCCTCTTTTTTCTTGTCACAGGCCTTGTCAAAGCCCTCAGCCTCAATACGCGCCTCTAACTCCGTCATGGTTTTTTTAAGTAACCATGTTGCAGTCGTAACCTCTTTCAAGTCTTGAGTCGCCCTGACCGAACCCCTCGTAAGGTCAACCGCGACCACGGCTGCAATGACAAATAGGGTAATTGCCAAGAGGACTTCTATGAAAGTGAAGCCGCTTTGGTTGTTAGCATTGTTGGTTTTCATAAATTAAAACTGGTCCAATTTTTGTTTAAAAAAATCGACTTTTCCGGCTGTTGGATGAATATAGAGTGAGTACCCTCCCTCTTTTTCTTTGCCAGTATTGAAAATAATAATGGCTTTTTCGTTCAGTCCATTGGGGAAAAAATAGACATAGGCGGTTCCCTCTTTGACGAGGCCCTCTTTTTCTTTTAGGACTCCGGAAAAAACGACTCCCGCTGGAAGTGGCTTAGGCTCCGCGAAATATTTATCTGCAGCGGAAAATGAAGATGGCGGCTCTGGTTCTCCCTTTTTCTTGGGATCTACCTTTTTACTCAACAGGGATGTTTCATATAAAAGCTCTTCACCTTTTTGGGTTTCGACAAAATAGGTGTTTTTTTCAAGATCAAGGCTAAGTCGGTAAATCGAATTAAGAAGGATAGCATCAGTTCTTAATCCCCTGACAAGCGCCGTCATTTTTCTTGCAGACGTGGCTATGTTTTGCCCTGTTATCCTAGAAACCACCGGCATACCAAAGGACAGTACGAGCACGATGATAGCTAGAACGAGCAGGATTTCAATCAGAGTAAAGCCAGCATTACTAGATGATAATCGAGTCGGTTGTAACTCTTTTTTGTCAGTCCGACTTAATATCGTCAGCGGTGCCGGGCTTTCGATCTGGGCCATCTGAAGTGATGGAATAGGTTTGTCCATCTTCGCATTCATAGTGATAATCCGAGCCAAAGGGGTCTTTTGGAATAGCTTTTTTTCCTAAATAGCCACCGTCAGGATAATTTTCAGGAACTTTTCCTGAGGTAGGCTTGCTAATTAATGCCTCGAGACCTTGATTAGTTTCTGGATATGTGTTGTGAGCTAGAAAGTAAGCATCTAGCACTTGTTTGAAACTTGCAATTTGCACTTTGGTTGCATCTACTTTTGCTCTTTTAAATTGATCGATAAGCTTTACACCGGCAAAACTGCCTAACATAACAACGAGAGCTAGTACAATCATGATCTCAACAAGCGTGAAACCTTTGTTGTTTCTTTTTTTGTGTTGTTTTTTTTGTTTCATTTCTACGGGCTCCTTCTTCGATGTCTTAGCCGGGTGAAGCTGCTAAGTTGTTTAATTCAAGTAACGGCATAAAAATAGATAATGCGACCAATGCGATGACTCCACCCATCACCGCAATCATAAGTGGCTCAAGTAACCTTGTCATTGATTGTATTGCAGCATCTACTTGGGAGTCATAGGCGTCGGAGACGACATTCAGCATCTCTTCTAGCTCTCCGGTTCTCTCTCCGACGGCAATCATGTGGGTAAGAATAGGGGGGAACTCACCACTGGCTTTGAGAGGTCCCGCAATGGAGTGCCCCTCGCTAATGCTATCTCTGGATTGAATAAGAGCTTTTTTGATCACAGCATTATCAACCACTTCTTTAACTACATCAATGGCATCTAAGAGCTGAACGCCACTACCCAACATGGTGCTGAGCGTTCTTGCGAACCGTGACACAGCAATCATTCGGACCAACTTTCCAACGCCGGGAGTTTTAAGTGCAATAGCGTCCCATTTGGCACGACCAGCTTCGGTACTAATCCAAGCCTTGAAAAGAAAGAAACCACAGACAATGAATACAATAATGAAGAACCAATAAGTAGAAATCACATTGCTGATGGAAAGCATGATCTGTGTTAATTGGGGCAAAGCCATATTTGAACCTGCAAACACTTCTGTAATTTTGGGAACAGCAAATGCAAAAAGAAAAATCGTAATAGCCGTTCCGGCTATCATCATGAAGATTGGATAGGTCATGGCTCCAATAATTTTTTGTCGCATGGCTTGGTTGGCTTCAGCAAAGTTGGCGAGTCTGACCAACACCAAGTCTAGGTTACCGCTTGCTTCCCCTACCTGAATCATAGCAACGAATATCGGGGTGAAAACTTTTGGGAACATTTTGCAGCTATCAGCGAGCGATTTTCCTTCGTTTACTGAGGCCTTAACTTGAGACATCACCGATTTTAAATTGGGGTCATCGGTTTGCTCCACTACTGCTTCCAAGGCTTCGTCGAGCGGAATTCTAGCTTTCACCATTGTGGCTAATTGCCGAATCATGAGTGTGAGGTTTTTAGATTTTACCGAGCCGCCAAAGGATATTGCTGATTTTGATTGTCCTTTTTTCTCGCCAGTTCGTTCCTTGATTTCAGAAATAAATATTCCGCGCTGCTTGAGCTTCTGTCTAGCTGTCTTGGAGGAATCAGCATCGACGGTGCCCTTGGTTGAGCGTCCATCGGCAGCTACTCCTTTGTATTCAAAAATCGCCATATGTTGTTACTCTTGGGTTACGGCTACGAGTTCAACAGCCGTTGTAACTCCTGCGAGCACTTTTTCTATCCCAGTTTGCCTTAGTGTGATCATGCCTTTTGCCTGAGCTGCTTTTTTTAGAACAGCTGAGTCAGTTCTCTGCATGATGAGAGATTTCAATTCGTCATCTAACACCATAAGCTCGTGGACTACCATTCGTCCTTTGTAACCCGTTCCTCCACATTCGTTGCAGCCTTTGGTTTGGACAATCTGTTTTCCGCCAAACACATCTTTTTCGAGGCCGAGGTTATCAAGTTCGATAGGTGTTGGCGTATAGAGCTCAGCACATTTCGTACAAGCTTTTCTCATGAGTCGTTGGGCGAGAACTGCCAAAAGAGAAGAGGATACTAAAAAGGGCTCCACTCCCATATCGACTAAACGTGTAACCGCGCCTGGAGCATCGTTTGTGTGAATTGTAGCAAAAACTAAGTGGCCCGTTAGAGAGGCCTGAATGGCTATTTCAGCGGTCTCTTTATCTCGGATTTCTCCCACCATGATGACATCAGGATCCTGACGCAAAATGGCTCGTAAACCTGAAGCGAACGTGAGCCCAATTTTGGGGTTGGCTTGAATCTGGCCAATACCCTTAAGGTCGTACTCGATAGGATCTTCTACCGTGATAATATTTCTATCAATAGAATTGATCCTTGATATAGCTGCATAAAGTGTCGTTGTTTTTCCGGATCCAGTGGGACCAGTCACCAGAATAATTCCGTGTTGTTTGTGAATTAATTGATTAATAACTTTAATCGACTCCGGATCGAAGCCGAGATCGGGGAGATCTAGCCTGACACTACTTTTATCAAGAACCCTTAGAACCAGTCTTTCTCCGTGAGCGGTTGGGATCACGGAAAGGCGCAAGTCGACGTCTTTGCCCGCAATTTTAATTTTAATTCTTCCATCCTGTGGGAGCCGTTTTTCAGCGATGTCCAGCTCTCCCATGAGTTTAATCCGTGAGGAGATTCCCGCATGTAGACCTTTCGGTGGGCGAGCTACGTCGTAAAGCACTCCGTCGATTCGAAGGCGAACCACCATGTCTTTCTCATAGGGTTCGATATGGATATCGGATGCTTTGTCTTTGATAGCTCGGAACATGAGGTTATTCACAAACTTAATAATAGGAGCATCATTCTCCGAAGCTTCCAGCAGATCAACGGGTTCCTCAAGGTCATACTCAAAATCCTCTGCTTCGGGCTGATCCATGTCCTGCATGATGTCTTGCCGTACTCGCTCATAGACGCGATTGATTGCATCGAGAATAATGCGACTTTCACAAAGAACTGGTCGAACCTCTTTTTGAAAAATAACGCGGAGGTCGTCGATACATTGCAAGTTAAACGGATCACTGAGTGCAATTGTGACCGCGGAGTCATCAACTGCGATTGGTATCACTTCAAATTGTCTAGCGTACATGATGGGAAGTTCTTTTACCCAATCGGCATTGATAGCAGCGATATCAATATCCTTGATAGCTGGAATACCTAATTGAAGGCTAAGGGCTACCAAAATCTCGTGAGGCTGAAGAAACTTTTTTTGGACAAGAATTTCACCGATCTTACCACCGCGTTCCTTTTGGATCTCAAGAGCCTCTTTGAGTTGGTTTTCGGTCAAAGAGGTTTGAGCCAAAAGAATCTGGCCGATCTTTGTTTCCTGCCGTAAGGCTTGCTTAGCACTCTGAGCTGTTTGACTTGTCACTGTACATCCTTTTTATCACAAATTGCTTTCGCTATTAAGCTTATCTTCTGAGAGCTCCTCAGTTGAACCAGACTCTGGTGAAAGAGGGACCGGTTCCTCCGGAACTACTTCCTCTTTAGTTCGTGTATCGAGGTTTTCACCAAGAGAATCAGCAATTGGCTGGTTTTTTCTTTCAAGGCCGGAAGTTTTGGGTTCTGGGGTTTTAAGCTTTTTTAATTGTGGAGCTTCTTCCTTATCTTTTGAGCCATTATCCTCAGCCTCAACATCTTCTGAATTGTTTCTGTAATCGTAGAGCTGCTGAGAAGCGCCCCTTTCGTCTTGATCTTTGAGTTTGTTTCGCAATTCATCAACTTCTCTTTCGTTGGGATCCTCTGAGCCATAATGCTTGCCGATAAATTCATCGCGTTTTTCGAGGGCCTTTTCAATATGGTTTGATGCTTCCAGGCTTGTACTGATAATTTTGGGATGCATTAATATGATAGTATTCGTTTTTAATGTTTTGAAATTTTTTGCTTTGAAAAGCCAACCGAGCACCGGAATGTCGCCGAGCAAAGGTACTTTAGCAACGTTTTCTTCGAGCTTATCAGACATTAAACCACCCATCATGATGAAGTCTTGATCTTTAACAACGACGGAAGTATTGGTCACCCGCGAAGTAGTTGCGACTTGAGTTGTTGCAAGCGCAGCGGGAACTGAAGTTGTTGGTTTAAAAGTATCCACTTTTTGCTCAATTTCCATACGAATATTTTTGCTTGCAGCATTAATGTGAGGGGTCAGTTTAATTGTGATTCCTGTTTTTAACCGTTCAATATTTTGCGTTGCTCCTCCCCCAGTGGCTAAAACTGTGGAGCTTGAAACTACAGGAGTCTCATCAAGTACTTGAAATTCCGCTTTTTCATTATCGAGTGCGATAATCTGTGGAGTTGAAAGAAGAGATGATTTTGTGGATTGGGTGAGTAAATTAATAAGCCCCATAAAGCTGCTTAAGGTTACACTCCGTCCTGCAGCGCCAGAGGTTGCACCGGGAATGGTGTAGTTGAAAGTATCTCCGGCAGCGATTGGAATAGTAGCGCCTTCACCCGGAAGTCCGCCAGAAATAGCTGATAGTAAGGACGAGGAGTCACCGATAAACCCCCCCGCAAAACCGCGCCCAGGAGAAGCCGCTGCGAGATTGATCCCAACTTTGGTTGTATCGTCAATTGCGACTTCAACGATCGCTGTTTCAACGAAAACCTGAAGCCGAGGTATATCAAGTTTCTTGATTACTTTTCGTAAGGTTTGATAGTCAACCGAGTTGGCAGTGACTACAAGAGCATTGGTTGCTGCATCAGAAGTGACTTTGACCCCACCTTCAAGCTCGGCAGAGACAGGTCCCGAATTTGG
>DDPO01000091.1:9153-17729 GCA_002342225.1 Bdellovibrionaceae bacterium UBA2466
AGTGTAGAGGCTAGATCTTCTGCTTTTGTGTACTCGCAATAATAGACGTGGATTCTTCCAGAGTCGGTAGTTTTAACATCTAATTTAGAAACGAGTTGCTTTAACTGCTCAAAACCTGCGAGATTTGCAAGGATGACCAAGCTGTTTGTTTGTTCATCAGGGATAATTTTTGAAATAACACCTCCGCCTCGGGTTCTTTCGAGTGCGCTTTTTCTAAACGATCGAGGTTGTCCTGGAGATCCCTTGCCTTCGCTATAAATTTCTCCCAACATATCAGCGATAGCTTTAGCCCCGCCATTTTTTATTCGTAGCACATGTAATGTGGTTTCATAATTTTTTACATCGAGAGTTTCGAGTATTTCTTTGATTCTTTGAATATTAGATGCACTGTCAGTGATAATAATTGAGTTTGTTGGCTCGTAAGCAAATAGTTTGCCTTGGCGAGTGGTGAGATCACGAAATTCTCGCTGGACTTCATCAGCATTGATAAATTTCAATTGGAAAATCCGTGTAATAAACTGATCATCCTTGGGCGCATAATCTCCAGCATATGTTTTAACAGGGGCTCGTTTCGCCTCATTCGAGTCAATAACTCGAATGTACTTACCGGCTTGAACAGTTGTAAGACCGTTCGCTTCTAGAGCGGTTAAAAACGCTTGATAGGCTTCTTGCAGAGAAACTGCGGAAGGTCCCATGATTGTAATGCGCCCACCAATTTTTTTGGGATCGACAATAAAATTTTTACCAGTCCATTTGGAGATCATAGTGACGACATCTTTAATGTCTTTGTCCATGAGATCGAAATTTTTTACCTCAAGAGATTTAATTGATGGATCTAGCTCTAAGTAGTCAGCTAGCTTAGGGGCTTCTTTCTTTTTCTTTCCAGCGGTTGCAGAGTTGCTTGGACCAGAGGGTAGTGTAGGTCCCAGTGAAGTCGGAGATTGGATTGAAGGAGAGATGGTCGGGCTCGGATTAGCGATGCGAGCTGGCGGTTGAACTCGTGGAGCTTGGGACGGGGGTGGTTCTGGCATGGGTTGAGGCTGGGGGCTTGATGGGGCGGACTCAGGTGCTTGAAATCCGAAGTTCGATCCCGGGTCTAAAAAATTATCATCTTCTTGAAACTCGGAACCAGGAGGAGGTGGAGAGGAACCGTCAGGTACCCATCCAAAAGGATTGCCGCCAGCATCGGGTGGTGGTGGTTCGGTCCAAGATGTTTTGGGCAAGGCCAAGCTAAAGCACAAAACTATGAGAAGAATGATAGATTTTTGTTTCATATGGGCCTCATTTCACTTCATAGGTCAGCGGAATTTCTTGCCCGCCCCGTAAGACTTTAAGATCAATTCGTCTAGCATTTCGTAGCACTTGAAAAGCTTCGACCCCTTTTCCAATGTTGTCGAAGACCACGTCGTTAGCGGACAAAAGTACATCCCCTTGGGAAAGTCCCAACGATGCAAAAGGAGAGTCCGCTTCTATATTTTGAATTAAGAAACCTTTCATTTTGTTATTCATTGAAAAGGGAACAGCTTTTGCCGTTTGAAGCACATTATTAATATCTTTTAATTGTTGCTCTAAGTAGTTTTGTTTAACTGCGTAGTTGTACTCACCAACTTTATTGATGCCCTCATTGACTCGGCTGTCTTTCATTCCTAAGAGGGCGTCATTGCCTTCGGGAATAGCTATGAATTCCAGCTCTTGACTTTGTTTCACTTGAAAGCAAAATCGTTTTCTATCGACTTTTAGTGCTTGGTATCGACCATCCGAAAACACCTCATCTTTTTTTACTGCAAATTTAGTGGGGCGCCCTTCCTCTTCCAGTAAAGCCACTGAGAGATCTTCATTGGTCATCACGATAGTTCCAAGAAGCTTGAGTCTTGAATTTGATGCGGGTTTAGCTTGAGAAAAGCAATCTAATAAACCTTGGTCGAAAGGTTCTGGAATTTTATTTTCTACGTTGAAAATATTTCTATTTTCGATAGCTGTGAAATCTTCTGCTGGAGCCATTGGTCTCTGAGGGATTATTTTTTTTGTAGGTAAGGGGGTATACGTGGGTCGAATGAAATAGGTCCCAATGATTCGTGATGAGATCGCACTCGCCAAAAGAACGGCAAGAGTGATTAGCCCCATTCTGAAAAAAACCGAGTGTTCTTGAACGGAGTTGAGATCGAGCTTTTTGGGAATTTTTTGATTCAACGAGCCAAAAACTCGTTTTGCGCTTTTTCCCGAGGACGAGCGAGTGGCATCGGGTCCTCGTTGTTTGAAAAACTTTTTGAAAAATTTTTTCATTTAGCCTGCAAATGAGTTTATGACTCAGTGTGATTTTGTGAAAAAAGAAACCCTACTCAGGATAGTGCAAAGGTAAGACCAGTTTTTTCGTCTAAAAAAAGACCAATTAAATCAAAGGTGCCCTTTGGGTTGACGCAAAAAATCATGTATCACCTGTCAAAATTTACAATAAAGCGGACGAAACAGATGACAAAATGGCAAAACAATCTCCTGGTGACGAGACCACAATAAATCGGTACCCTTCCAACATGGAAAAAGAGCTTTTTGAGAAGGGTTGTAATCATTTTGACGCGGGTGAATATTTTGATGCTCATGAGGTTTGGGAAGAGATCTGGGTAGATTCGTTTGGCCCACGCAAATATTTTCTTCAGGGGCTCATTCAAGCTGCGGTTGCGCTGCATCATGCACGAAACGAAAATTGGGCAGGAACACGAAAGCTGTCGGCTAGCTCAATGGACTATTTGGAACGGGGACGCTCTGAGGGGTTTGAGGTTGATGTTGATCAAATGAAAGATCGAATTGTTGATTTTGAAGTAGCTCTGCAAAAGAAATTAAAAGGAGAATCTGAGGCTTTACCTTTTTATAAATTGCCTCGGAAATAATTATGGTCGAAAACCACAGTCATGATCATGAACATCATCATCACCCCCATGATGCTCGTTCAGCCAGAAAATCTTTAAGCGCCGTCTTAATTTTATCTTTGGCATACATGTTAGCTGAGATAGTTGGCGGAATTAAAAGTGGGTCATTGGCCCTCTTAGCTGACGCTGGTCACATGGCTATCGACTCTGCAGCCATTGCACTCTCTCTATTTGCAGTTTGGATTGCTCAACGACCTGCTACTGCAGAAAAGACCTATGGTTATTATAGAGCAGAAATATTGGCTGCTCTTATTAATGGTGCAACCTTGATTTTGGTGGCAATTTGGATTTGTTACGAAGCTTGGGAGCGATTTTATTTGGAAAGACCCGTTCGAGGAGATCTCATGACGGGAATTGCGTTAGGTGGACTGGTAGTTAATTTTATCAGCTTGTTCTTGGTACATAGGCATGAAGGACACAATTTAAATACTCGAGGGGTTTGGCTTCACTTGGTCAGTGATACTTTGGGATCAGTTTCTGCCATAGTAGCCGGGGTTATGGTTTGGAAATTGGGTTGGACAATTGCTGATCCCATTATTTCGATAGTGATTTCGCTTTTTATTTTTTGGGGTGCTTGGAGATTGGTTAGAGAGTGTGTTGATGTGCTTCTAGAAGCAGTTCCGAAAGGCGTTGATGTATCGGAAATTAAAAAGTCGATAGAAGGCTTGGCTGGAGTTCGTGAAGTGCACGATCTCCATGTGTGGACAATGACGAGTGGAGTACCACTTTTGACTGTGCACGTTACTGCCGAAGCAAATGTTGATAGTGGAGAGTTGCTTAGCAGAATAAATAGTCTTCTTGTTGGAAAGTTTCGAATAGATCACACAACTGTTCAGATTGAGCCTGAAACTTATGTAGCTCCTGACGAGTGCTGTAAAATTTTAAAAAATTAAAGAATTTGAAAACTATTGATTGGGTCCGAACGTTAATTCCCAGAGATCATTTCCGTAGATTTTTCTTAAGTACTCACTTCTCATGACATCTGAAGTACCATCTGCGATTCGAAGACCAAAAATGTCAATGTATCGTTGAAATAGATCGAATTGGTTACTAACGCCAGCTGCTCCATGGGTAAGCACCGCAAACTCTGCTGCTTTGGCTGCAGCTTCAACTGCTTTTGCTTTGGCTCCAGCAGCCAAAACAGCAGCTTCTTCGTAGTTGCCTTGATCCATCAATCTTGCGGCTTTTTCAATGTAAGCTGTTTGAGCATCTAGCTCAATAGTGTGATCTGCTAGAGCTTGTTGAAGGTGCGTCATCGAACCGATTTTTTTCCCAAACGCCTCTCGTTCTTTTAAACGTTTCCCCGTTATCTCGAGCGCTCGTTTGGCAGTGCCGACGGCTGCGGAGGTTTGCATCAAGCGCCAATAAGCAAAATGGTTGCGAAAAATTTTACCACCGTCTCCATCTTTTCCGATGCGGAATGAATCGGGAATAAATAACTTATCGAATGAGACTCCACCGAAAGAGTTACCCTTTAGAGAAGGCGTTTCTAAGTTTGTAAACTTGAGACCTTCATAATCTCTGGGGATTAGGAAAGCGTTAAGTTTTCCCGGTTTATTCTCCTGTCCAGGAGCTTGGGTGAGAAGAATGATGTGGCTCGCAGTATCGAATCTAGCATTGTAAAGCTTTTCTCCTGTTAATTCGTAGCCTCCATCTACTTTCTTAGCCACACTTTTCATTCCCCTAATATTGGAGCCAATTTCAGGCTCAGTAATGGCGATAGCCATGTAGCCATTTCCTTTCGCGAATTGTTTTAAGAGCTCTTTGTGCGCTGGATTTTCTGATAGCAGAAGTACTCGGGCATGGGCCCCACCAACGATATCTCTCAAGTTCAGATCGTGTCTTCCTGCATGTTCAAAAATTTTGATCATGTCTGATGGAGGTAGATTTTTTCCACCGACATCAGTTGGAAGGTCTAGAGCTGGAAGTCCATCTGTTCCTGTTTTTTTGCGCCAAGCCACGGGAGATAAGAAGTCTGCTTTGCCATGAAACTCCTCAGCGACTTGATCGATAAGTTGAAAATATTTTTCCTGAACTTTGGTCCCATTGTGTCGTAATGGGGTGGGACTCATTTTTGATAATGTTGTTTTGCAGGGTTCGAAAACGGAAAGTGAAGAAGTAGGGACAAAAACCATAAGAGTCAAAAAAAGAAACTTCATAAGTAGGCGAGTTTTTGAGGATTTCATAAATCTATCATCGGTAAATACGGACCCGAACTAAACGGAAAAAGGACACCTTGAGATTAAAAATCGAAAAAGCTGTCGCCAAATAAAATATTGATAATATTAATAAAAATTCGTTGTTCCGGGGTCAGTCTACTCTTTTTGGAGGTGAATCTAAAAAGGAGAGCATTCAGGCCACGTCCATGTTAGGTCTATAAAACCTTGCCATGAAACAGAAATCCCTCAGCTTAATTTTATTGCGTGGGCTTAAGGGGAACTGCCCCAACTGCGGTCTTGGCAAAATATTCAAAAATTGGTTTGTCTTGAATAAACGATGCTCTCATTGTGGTTGTGAGTTTCAAAGTCGCGAGGATGACACCTATTTTTTTATGTACATGTCCACAGGGTTTTTAACCGGATTGTTTATTGTCGCAATGTTTTTTGTCTTCCCCCAAGATTTTCGATTTGCAAAGTTGGTATTGTTATTTGCTTCTGTAGGTATGTTTTTATTAACTCATCCCTTTCGCAAAGGATTGGCGATAGCGATTGATTATTTTATAGAAGAAAAGTCTGATTATCCGAAGCGCAGGCAAGGTGGATGAAGTGAGAGAAACTGGTTTTATATCAAAAGATACCAAGCTCTTTGTATCTTTAGCAGAGATGCCCGGTAACACTGGCACCGTCTGGTTTAACCATATGTTCACTCAATATAAAATTGATGCGATTTACAAAGCCTTTAGAGTCGGACGTACAGATTTTGAAAAAGCTTTTCATGGTATTAGAGCTTTGGGCGTTGCGGGTGGCGCGATATCTATGCCCTTCAAAAAATTGGCAGCTGACATGGTCGATGAGATGGTTGGAGTCTCCAAAGATATCTGTGTCATTAATACGTTTCTTCGAGATGTGGATGGAAGATTGAAGGGTTTCAATACCGACTATGTAGCGGCTTTAAAATCTCTGCCTGAGAAAACCGAATCAGTTTATCTTCTTGGGTCGGGAGGAGTTGCAGCCTCTGTTGCTTGGGCAATTAGAAATAAGCAAAATATGCCGTTAACGGTTATTTCACGGCAAAAAAACAGGAGCTGCATTCCTAAGGTTGTTGATTGGAACTGGGTTTGTTGGGATGAGATGAATAAGCTTCCCCCGCCAGAAACACTGATCAATTGTACGCCGCTTGGAATGATCCCTTCGCTTGAGCTCAAGATTCCGAACCGCTGGTGGACACGAATCAAAACAGCGATCGATTTGACCTATCGACCTGAAGGTAATTTTTTTTCCAAACAAGCCGGAGAGAATGCCATTCACTTCATTGATGGGAAGCAATTTGCTAATTGGCAAGCTGTAGAACAGTTTAAAATTTATACTGGAATTGAAATTAAAAATTAGGGGTGTTGAAACAATGATGAAAAGTTATTTTAGCAGCAAAATGAATCACTCGGAATTCTTTAAGAGGCGCAGGACGTTGAATTGGCTTACTTTGGGAATCACATACTCTGCGATGTACATGGGGCGCTACAATCTTTCTTTTGCAAACAAAGCCCTTTCGCAGGCTTTTGGTTGGGATAAAACACAAATCGGTACCATCATAACGGCTGGTCTTTCAATTTACGGCTTTTCTGCAATTCTTAATGGACCTCTTGCTGATAAGGTAGGGGGGCGTCGAGCGATGTTGATGGGTGCTTCTGGAACAGTTGTATTCAATTTTTTATTTGGCCTTGGGGCTTACTTGGGATTTTTAGGCAAGGGATCCTTTTTGCTTACCTACTTTGCATCTATCTGGGCGCTTAATTCCTACTTTCAATCTTTCAGTGCTTTGGCTTTGATTAAAGTCAATGCAGGATGGTTTCACATCAGTGAGCGAGGGGTTTTCTCGGCTATCTTTGGTTCGATGATTCAAAGTGGTCGAGCTCTTATTTTTGTGTTGGGCGGGATTTTGGTGGCTGCGTTTCCTTGGCAATGGGTATTTTTTGTGCCTTCGATTGTTGTGGCTGTCATGGCATTTTGTACTTTTAAATTTGTTAGAAATAACCCTGAGGATTGTTCACTTCCACCCCTCGATGTTGAAGATGCAAGCAGCGGGGATACAGAGCCAGTGACCGTGAGGTATGTGTTGGGGAAGGTGTTTAAAAACCCCGTGACTTTGACGATTGCAGTCGCCGAATTTTGCACCGGTTTTGTTCGTCATGGTTTTGAACAGTGGTTTCCTCGTTACATGATTGAGGTTCAGCATTTGAGCCTTGAATCTTCTGTGTTTCAAAAAGGGGCTTTGACAGTGGTGTTAGCCGGAATTCTTGGGGCTTTTTTTGCAGGCACTTTGTCCGATTGGGTTTTTAAGGGTCGAAGGACTCCGGTGGCATGTATTGGTTATGTAACCCAAGTTTTGTGTCTCGCTGTCGTCTGGCAGGCTCCAAGCATGGGTTGGGTGATAACAGCTTTTGTTGTTAATTCATTTGCAATCAGCATGGTTCACTCGATGTTGTCTGGAACTGCATCTATGGACTTTGGTGGTAAAAGGGCCGCTGCGACGGCTGCAGGTATATTCGATGGTATGCAATATTTAGGTGGAAGTGTAGTCGGTATTGGGATGGGATGGCTCCTAGATCATATGGGCTGGGGAGTNNTGGGGCCCGAGTATGATTGGATTTTCAGTTATCGGAGCGGTTTTGATGGTCTTCTTGTGGAATGCCCGACCCAAATCTTCCAGAGCTCATTAAACAACTTAGAGAGGGAATGTTAGGCGCCACTCGGATTCGAACCGAGGAATAGAGGGTTTGCAGATCTCTGCTTTTAGTATACTTTTACAAACCTGGTGACTGATGGGCAAACTCCATAAACTTCTCATATTATTTTTGAGTTTTGTTTTTTTAAAATGGGCCTATCAAGCCTCTTATGCTGTTATTAATGGCTCTCGAGCGCTGGAGAAAATAGACCTAGCAAAAGAACCCATTCAGACCGAACTGCCGCAACCTGTAATTAAAAAGGTCGTTCGGGAAAACAAGGAGTTTACCTACGCCTTACACTCTCCTTATGAAATTAGTGGCAAGGTGATAGCTTCGGCTGTCTATCAAGTTTTCGATACAAATCCCTTCTACGATGTTGATGTTGCTTTGGTTTGGGGAAAGCCGGAGAAAGAATTAGATGAAATCATGAAACACTATCTGATTTTTCAAGGGGGGCGGTGGGTGTTTTTTGAAAGCAAGGATCAAAGGCCTAAGGAAGAAGTTTCATTTCTAAGTAACCACTTCGCAAATAACCATCTTATTCCGAGTGAAAATAGTAAGTTAATAGCGAATGTCTTAAAAATGCTGGAAAAAAACCAACACATTCGTATTAAGGGATACCTAGCTGATATATTCGATTCAAATGGAAAACTCTTTGTACGCAGCAGCAGGGTTCGAAATGATTCTGGCGGAGGGGCCTGCGAAATTATTTGGGTGGACGAGATTCAGGTAGAAGATAAAGTCTACAGATAGTAAAAATTAGGCGCCAC
>DDPO01000030.1:0-2609 GCA_002342225.1 Bdellovibrionaceae bacterium UBA2466
CCCAATATTAATACTCGGATTTTCCTGGTGGTTCTTTCTTTTGTTTTAGCTGGAGTAACTCATGTCCTGTTGGAGCGGCCCATTAGATATGGCCCCAAAAACAAACTTACTGTATCTGTCCTTGCTCTGGTTTCTATTTTTATTGGCGCTATTGGATATTTCACCTTTTATAGGAATGGTCTTGAGCTTCGGTCTGCAAATCATGTTTTAGCTATCAACAATGAGCAATTGGGTTGGAAATTTTTGGTGAGTCCGGGATGCCATGAAAAACTCGGAACCAATTCTTCATTTTGTTTGGAGTTGGGAAATCAATCCAATCAAAAGCTTGCGATTCTCGGGGATAGCTCCGGTAATTCCTTAGCTCCTGGTTTAGCCTCTATTTATTCCAAGCAGGGATATGGAATTGTAAATTTCGGGGCACCAACCTGTCCACCGATTAGGGGGCTGATAGACTCAAGGTATTGGAAACAAAATAACTGTTTAAGTATCATTGAAAGGTCTTACCAACAGGTTTTGGAATCGAAAACAATTGACACTGTTGTTTTGGCTATTTTTACAAGAGATTTAAATCGCTGGGGAATTCCTGGTGCGGAAAATGCTTCTTTAGAGGAGAAGTTTTCAGTCGTAGCTCAACTACTGGACAAACAAATAGCAGATTTAAAAAGGCACGAAAAAAAAGTAATTGTAACTTACGATGTTCCATTAAGTCCAAAACATGCGCGTGATTGTTTAGAGCGCCAACTTCCATTCATAAAATCAACAAAATGTAATGTTAACGAAAATCAACTGATAGAACGCCACCCCAACTTAGACCTCTTTGATGGGTATTTTAAAATGCGAAAGGATGTGTGCATTGTGCGTCAATCAGAGATTTTAATCAAAGGGGGCAAATTACAATTTTTTGATGAGAAAGGTATTCTTATTATGAGAGATACACACCACTTAACTGTCCATGGCTCCGATTTGATAGCTCAACTATTTTTAAAAACAGGATGTTTAACCGGATTATGACAAGCGTCGATAGAAACCAATACTTTTTAAAATAGTGGCGGGGCGTAGTTGACGACGTTAGAACTTTTTTCATGCTAAACAAAGCAGAACTAGGGAAACTTAAAAACCTCAGCATCCGNNCCGCATCCCGACATAGGCATCTTCCGTAGTTACTGATATGTCATTTTCCACATAATTTTTTGCTTAATCTGAGTTGAAATTTTCTGGGATGTGTCGAAAAGAATAGGAATGGCTTCGTAATTGGAAAAATTTTCTCCGCAACCTAGGCTAACCAATGAAATTTGCGATGGGCAATTCAAGGAGATACTATGATTGAAATTACACAATATTACAGGGCTCTAAAATCGAATATTTATAAAATAATTCCTTGCCTTATCCTAAGTGGTGGCCTCATACGGGCCGAGGCCCCAGATCATCAACATGAGGACGTAGTCAGGCACCGTAGGCCTGTTAACTCCAATCAACCAGATTCCTTTAATCTACCTGAACGTTGGTTCACACAGCGTGATCAGGGTCAGGCAGGGACGTGTCATGCTTTCGCCACAATACCTACAATCGATGCAATCGAGAACAAGGTCAACCCTCAAGGCCCCTCGTTTAGTACTTCAGAAAACTGGATAGTTTTTGCCTCCGTTTTAGACCAGCTGTGCAAGACGTCTGGGAAAGTAAGGACTGGAGATGGTTATTTTCCGGAAAGAAACTTAAGATCAATACTAAATATTGGTTACTGCTCCAAAGAGAAATATAACGACTACAGTACCAGAAATTTAGAACTTCCCCCCGAATTGTTACCCGCCGGTGTCGCAAACCCGATAGAGTATTTTAAGGGAAAGTTAAATAAGCAATCAGACATAGATTTAGGGGAAAAGCGGGAACAGGGTGAACAACAAGGTTTTTTTGGTGGGAAAAAGCAAGAAGGAAAACTAAAAGAATATGGAATCCAGGAGAGGCCGTCTATTTCTAATACGCACGGTTATATCGGACCTGGAAGCTGGGGCGAGTATTTTGGGTTTTGGGCAGATAAAGATGGTGAAATTGCCAAGAAGTTTGAAGCTGCATTTGGTATTGGATGGCAAGAAGCGACTAAACTCTTGTGTAACGTGAGTGCCAAAGCTCCTCTCACCAAAGAACAAATCAATCGCGTGACTGCAAGCGATCAGTTTAAGAGTTGCCTTTCGGAGGCAGTTGAAAAGAACAAAAAACTCACAGAAAAAAAATGTGCGATTAAAGAATATGGTGCCACGTTTCTTGGCCCTGATAAAATGACTTTTATTAAACAGGCTTTAAAAAGTGGTGCTCCCGTTGTGGTTTCAATGCACAATTATCGACCTCGTAAAGAGGGGCACTCTTATCATGCAATCTCCATTGTGGGGTACGCTGACGGTAAAAATAAAAATGAAGGAGAGTTTAAGGTTATCAACTCATGGGGCTCAGGGCAAAACTTTCCCATTCCTTATTCGCGACTATCAGATGTCCTAGCCTTGTCTTACTTGAATTGTGAAAAGTAGTTTTGATTCTTTTACTTCCTAGGCTTTGGTTCTTGCAAAAATGCCAAAATTGAAAAATGGCGGGGCGGACGGGACTCGAACCCGCGGCCT
>DDPO01000030.1:2649-16968 GCA_002342225.1 Bdellovibrionaceae bacterium UBA2466
AACTAATGTCATTCGACCAACTTTGTCAAATGATGGGTTGAAAATTCTTCCCCAAAACCGCGGAAATTACCCATTTTTCCCCTCTTTTGACGTTGACTCTTTTCCAGCCTGCCTTAGAATCCTGTATCGACTCAAAATCGGTGTTGACCCTCCGTGGCAACCGGCTCTGAGTTTAGACTTAAAAACTTACCAAAAGGATATCTATGGCCACTGGTCAATCTATCGTAAATGACTTTAGTATTAGGGTCGCTACCGCCAACGGTACAGGTAGCCAATCCTCAAACAACTTACTTTTTAAATCGCTCTTTAGAATGGGCATTGGGGTTTGTGCGAAGAATCTGTTCCCTTCAAATATCCAAGGCCTTCCCACTTGGTTTCAGATTCGAGTTAGTCCTCAAGGTTATCAGGATCTTCGTGAGCATGATGACATCGCAGTCTGCATGAATCCAGAAACAGCGAAAGAAGACATTGCTGCGATGAGACCTGGAACTACAATTTTTTACAATTCGAGTGTCATCAAAGTGACTGATGATCAACTCAAACCAGGAATGTCAGTTTATGCTCTTCCCGTCGAAGAATTATCTAAAGGAATTACTGAAGCAAAACTTCGTCACTTATTAAAGAATCTTTTCTATGTTGGAGCCCTTTCTCACGTTTACGGCATTGAGATTGAGGTCATGAAAAGCGTAATTCAGGACACCTTTAAAAATAAGCAATCGGCCATCGATGCCAATATTGCAGCTCTTCAAATCGGAATTGATTACGCTAAAAACAACTACAAAAAAACTGACAACTATCAGTTCCAGCGAGCCAACAACAACCAAGGCAAAATCATTATCGAAGGAAATACAGCGTCGGGTTTAGGGGCCATTTATGGGGGTTGTACCGTAGTGGCTTGGTATCCCATCACTCCGTCCAGTTCACTGGCCGAGAGCATGGAAACCTACTTGAAAAAACTTCGAGTAGACAAGGACGGCAAAGCTAAGTACGCCGTGATCCAAGCTGAGGACGAACTAGCTGCAATCGGCATGGTACTGGGAGCTGGTTGGGCCGGAGCAAGATCGATGACTTCAACAGCGGGTCCTGGTATCTCTCTCATGCACGAGTTTTTGGGTTTAGCTTACTACGCTGAAATTCCAGCAGTGCTTTTCAATGTTCAACGTGTAGGGCCTAGCACGGGTCTCCCCACACGTACTCAACAGTGCGATATCACGAGCTGCGCACTAGCTAGTCACGGGGACACTAAACACATTCTTCTCTTCCCGTCCTCTCCGAAAGAGTGTTTCGAAATGGGAGCTGAAGCATTTAATCTTGCGGAAAGAATGCAAACCCCAATATTCGTCATGACCGACCTAGACCTCGGGATGAACTCTTGGGTAGATGACGAGCTCGAGTACAACCCCATGAAGTATGATCGGGGTAAAGTTCTTAGTGCCGATGACTTAAACAAAGTTAAAGACTGGGGCCGTTACCTTGATGTGGATGGAGATGGGATTTGTTACAGAACTCTTCCTGGAACTAACCACATGAAAGGAGCTTACTTTACCCGCGGTTCGGGCCACGATGAGTACGCCCGTTACACCGAAAGCCCAGTGGTTTATTCCAGAAACATGGATCGACTTCTCAAGAAATGGCACTCTTCTAAAAAGTATCTGCCAAAACCTGTAGTAAAAGGGGATACAAAAGCCAAAGTAGGAATTTTGGCCTATGGAACAAGCGATCATGCAGTCGTAGAAACAATGGATCGCTTAAAAGGCACACCTCTCAAATACATGAGAATCCGCGCCTATCCTTTCACTCAAGAAGTGGAAGAGTTCATAAAATCTTGTGATGTCGTTTACATGGTGGAACAAAACCGAGATGGTCAGTTACAACAACTTCTTGAAACTGACATTCCAGGCTACCAAAGCAAACTACGCTCAATCAGATATTACGGCGGGTTCCCACTTTCAGCTGACATTGTTGAAAGAGAACTAACCAAACAGATGGGGAAATAATCCATGAACGCTGAAACAAATTGCAACCGCATTGGACTTGGTAAAAACGACTACTCAGGAAAACCCTCAACACTCTGTAAAGGCTGCGGTCATGATTCCATCACAGCTGCTATTATTCAGGCCTACTACGAGCTGGGAGTTCCCCCTCATCAAGTAGCAAAATTCAGTGGTATCGGATGTTCTTCTAAAACTCCGACCTACTTTATTGATCGAGGACATGGTTTTAACAGTGTTCATGGAAGGATGCCCTCCGTCGCAACCGGTGCTACCATCGCAAACAAAAAACTCACTATTATCGGAGTTTCAGGAGATGGAGACACTGCAAGTATCGGAATGGGACAGTTTTGCCATATCGTTCGAAGAAACGTCGACATGGTTTATATCGTAGAAAACAACGGAACTTATGGTCTGACCAAAGGCCAATTCTCGGCAACTGCGGATGTGGGTTCGGTGTTGAAAAAGGGACAAGTAAATCCGTATCCCGTGATCGATTGCTGTGCTGTGGGGATTGAATTAGGAGCTACTTTTGTCGCAAGATCATTCTCCGGCGATAGAAAACAGGTCATCTCGTTAATCAAAGCAGCTTATGCCCACAAAGGGATTGCTATCCTCGATATCATTAGCCCTTGTGTAACTTTCAACAACAATGAGGGCAGTACTAAGAGCTATACTTTCGTGAAAGAGCATGACATTCCCCTTCATGAACTTGGATTTATTCAATCCCAAGAAGAGATCTCCGTCGAAATGAAAGAAGGAGAACGCCGAGAAATCGAACTTCATGACGGTTCTCGTCTCATGCTTCGCAAATTGGACAGAGAATACGATCCGACTAACAAGATTGCCGCAATGGCAGCTATTTCCGAAGCTCGAGACAAGCAGGAGCTAATCACCGGTCTTCTTTACTTTAATAACAAAGGAACCGATCTGAACAGCCTGCTTAACACCGTTGATGTTCCTCTCTGGAGTCTAGGAGAGAAGGATCTCGATCCAGGTGCTGAAGTTTTGAAAAAAATTAACACGAGCCTACGTTAATTTAGTCATTGGCTATAGTTTTTGAAAGGCGGGCTACAGGTGTCGCAACGGCGAGACTTAGATTTAACTTTTCTGTCCCAAGCGTTTGACGAGGCCAGAAAAGGGAGAGGTTTTTGTGCCCCCAACCCCTCTGTGGGTGCCTTGGTAGTAAAAAATGGAGATGTTATTTCTCGTGGCTTTCATTCAAAAAGTGGGGCTCCTCACGCTGAAGTAGAGGCCCTGAAAAAATTAAAACCTGAAGAAGCTCATGGGGCAACACTCTATGTATCATTAGAGCCTTGTTGCCACTTTGGTAAAACACCGCCTTGCACTGAACTTATCATCGACAAAAGAATATCGAGAGTTGTCTATGGATACAAAGATCCCAACCCTCTAGTGGCTGGAAAAGGTGAAGAATGCCTGCTTGAGAAGGGAATAGAAGTTGAGTTCGTTTCGACTGAAGAGGGAGATGCGTACTACGAAGCTTACAACTATTGGACTAACTCAAAACTACCTTGGGTCACTGCTAAACTAGCTATGAGCCTCGATGGAAAAATCGCTGGAACCAATGGGTCACGATTGCTACTTACAAGTTCTGTCGCCAATTCGTTCACCCACCTCTGCCGAAAAGAGTCAGATGCTATTTTAACGACAGCTAAAACTGTTCTAAAAGACAACCCTCAGCTCAATGTAAGACTTGAACATGAAACCTTTGCGAAGCCGGTCTACATCTTGGACCGAAATCTAGAACTCTCTTTAGACTTAAAAGTTTTCTCAACAGCTTCTCATGTCACGCTCTTTTGTAGCCCTAAAGCTCTTGAAACCCAGAAACACCCAAGAGCCAAAAGTAATCTTTCCATTGTGACGATTGAAGAATCTCAGGGTTTTCTGGATCTGGAACTGGTCTTAAATCACATTGGACGAGAAGGAATACACGAACTTTGGGTTGAGGCAGGTGGGGAGCTTTTCCAACGCCTCCATCAGGAGAAATGGGTTAAGAGGACTTTAATTTACTCATGTCCGATTTGGGTGGGCCCGGAAGGGACTCCAGCTTTTCATTCAGCTCAAGTCCCTTTTCTGAGTGCTTCTCACACCAATCGTTGGCAATCTCTAGGCCGGGATGGGCTTCTTGAAATTCGTTGGTGATAGATAAGTTAAGTCTTCCTCATCAAAAACTTCTCGAGGAGTGAGATCGTAGTCATCTCCCATTAAGTTTCTAACCGTCGTTTGCAATCCTCCACGGTCCCAAATATCTACATGATCAAAAATTGACTCTAAACAAACTTCCATAGATTCCTCCCTTTTAAAAACCTTAAAACTAGGACTTTGTTCTTAAGTCTCTACTTTGCAGAGTGCATGCCACCCGGAAGAGAGCTTACCAAGGCATGAAAAGAACGGTTTGAGTACCAAACACCTCCCGAACCAGAGACTAGCTCCCATTTTTGAGACCCCCACAAGGTACGACCCCCACAAGGTACGGCTTTACTTTTGGTGGTTCGCATCACACCCCGCCAAAAGTAAAGCCGTACCTTGTGGTAGAATTGCGGGGACGGAGGGAAATATGAAATTCGCTTGTTTACTTAGTTTGGTAGTCGCTTTAACAATTCCAGCTCTTTTGAGGGCTGAAGCACCGGCAGGCTTCGATATCATGACCGGCAAAGCTGCTGAAGAAAGTATTCGAAATCTTTTTCCATCCGCAACAGACCACAGTGCATTTGAGTTCCATGGCAAAACAGAAAAAGGTGCTAGGTGTACTTTATCTTTAAATACTCCACAGGGTTCCGATGATTTTACAGTGACTTTGACTCAGGCAAATTCAGAAACTTCAACAGAGGAAACCCTGGTTGCACAAATTACGATTGGTAAATTAGCCACGGTTGCACATGCATCAAGAGCTTTTCAAACTTACAAATCCGAATTTTATAAATTATTCATTCCATCTAATGGGTGGGACACTATTGAATATAAGTTCAGACCAGATGGCTCTGATTGGAACTTAATGATCTCAACTTCTCTGGATCAAAATAAATGGTTCCTATGCGGCCCCATGACGAGTTTGAATTCAGGCATGATGGTAAGGCATACCTTTTAAAATAGTAAACGCGCGATAGATTTGTTCGCAAGCCATCACCCAAGCTAAATCACTGGGTAAGGTTCCCTTAGAAAGGGACCAAACCACATTGGCCCGTTTTCTAATCTCATCATTAAGTCCATAAGGACCGCCAATAACAAACACAACGGATTTGATGGCGGGATCATCAAGCCATTTTTTAAATTGTTGAGATAATTCTGGAGAAGTCCACTCCTTACCGCGTTCATCCAAGGCGACTATCCACTGACTTGGCGAAAACAAGGTCTTATTTCGCGTTTGTAAAGATTCTAAATCTTTAAATTCGATACCTTCGATAGGATTCAGTACTTTAGTTCGAGTCAAATACATTTCAGCGAGAACCCTAGACTCCGGCGTAGTTGGCTTTCCTATTTTGATAAGCTCAATCTTCATGGGCCTCTTTTCTATATCGAACAGTAGTCTTTGGGAAAGCTTTAGTTTAAGTTGGCTTTGATGTGGAGTGACTTTGAGATTTTAAAACTGATTACGGCTAAAAGTACTAGGGTTTCCCTGCCCATGCATTTACTGCAGCCAGCCCTAATCAAAGCTATCGAATGGAGTTTCCCTTCAAAAAAATCGCTCCGGCGTAGAATTGATACTCTTTCCGAAGCAGAAGGCCAAAGAATCATTGAATCGATCAATTTTTGGAGGAAAGAGGCTAATCTAGCGCCCCTCAAAAGAACCTCAGACAAAATGTTTCAGGTTGAAATAGCTCATTTGGCGAAACTTAAAGCTTTCCAGATATCAACAATCATGGCCAAAAAAGGTTCGCCGAAGCAGAAAAAGAACTGGGTTCTAAAGACTATTCAATCCAATTTTTTTCTTCATATTTCCAAAAAAACATTTCTTGGTGATGAGTGTTTAGACCGCATTTTAGGGCTTAACGAAAGAAAAGTTAAAACGGAACTTTTTGGTCAAAATGTCCGAGCCCTTTATCGAAACGAAGATATCTATCTTGACCTCGATCCCGAAGATCTTTTCACACCCTATAGAGTTCTTGTTCAAATTTCAGAAAAGCTTAAATTCAAAACCAATGAAACTCTAGTTGATCTAGGAAGTGGTCTTGGAAGAGTGGGAATTGTTTTGGGACTTCTCAACCCTAAGCTCAACTTTTTGGGGCTTGAATTGATGAAAGAAAGGCATTCGCAAGCTGAAAAGTCTTCTAGGAATCTAGGAATGTCTAAACGGATAAAATTCCAATGCAGTGATCTCTCGAAAATTTCCATACCCCGAGCAGAAACCTATTACCTTTTTAACCCCTTCTCTTATCTAACTTTGCGACGGGTTTTTCTAGGGCTTAAGGAAAATGCACAATTCCAAAAGCTTCGAATCGTGATGGCTCAAGTAGGCCGCCCCCCCCGTATGGTTAGAAATCATGATTGGCTAAAACAGATGTACCTCTCTCCCGTGGACAGAAATTGGCGAGCTCACGGCTTCAGTATTTATGAGACGAAATAAGTAATAAAAGAAATACGCCTCCGACATAATTCCTCCACATTTTTAGTTTAGACTTAAGTTTAGGGGGTTCTTTTTATGTCCCGACATATCATTAACTGCTTGGTTCTAATTTCAGTTTTGCCTTTGTTTTGCTTTGCCGTTGAATCGTCAAAGGACTCCAAGCATGCCGATAGCGAATCGAAGAGTAGACATCCAGTTGCCACTGGAAAAGTCATTCATGTTCCTCCAGAGATTCAGACTGTGGAGCAATTTAAAGACTTTATTAAAAGAAAAGTTCCTAAAGGATCGCAACCCCTCTTGCTGCTCTCAGGTGAAGAGTGGTGTGTTAACTGCGTTGCTTTAAAACCTAGACTCGCAAGCAATATACCTGCAGGAAAGATCATCTTTGAAATCGATACAAGCCAAAATGACAAGAGTAAAAACATCTTGATTAATGCCATTGCAAAGTCAAAAAAATTCATGAAACCTGATTCTAACAGTGAGCTTAAACAAACTCGCCCCGTTTTTCCTTCACTCTGGAGGTTTGATGGAGATGTTACAGATCCCAGCAAACCATTGGTTGAAGAAGGAGCAGGTCTCGATAAAATCACAGCTTGGCTCGATAATCCTCCGAAACACCTCAACCATGCTGATTGGCTCTAAACTAGAGAGACGCAGTCAACACAAACTGGAATTCTCCACTTTCAAGAGCTTGGCCAAACTGAGATTTGGACAGATTCGTATTAAAAAAGCTCTCTATATTGTAATAAGCGAGTCCTAAAGTCAGATTTTCTGAGACTGCATAATCAATCTCAGGACTTGTACAAACGTAGAACGTCCACGAATCATTTCCTATAGCATCGGCCCTAAAATTCGCGAGTTTTGTCTGGTGGAACATCAACGGTAACGATATAGAAAGCTTCTCGGTTAGCTGAAGATCGGTCTCTAGTTGAATTCTATTTTCAAAAACGCCATTAGGCGATGCAAGACCCATCGGTGAGACATTGCCAGACCTTGAGTGAATGATGGGAATAACAGCATCGCTGAGAGTCAGTGTTAGAGTGTTTGAAAAACTTTTTGATAATTTGATGTAATTACGTAGAGCCGTTACAAAACCCCGCTCTCTCGAAGCAGCATCTATGGGAAGATAGACTCTATTTTCATAACTGAGTGACAAACCCGCTCGGTCATCTCTCCAGAGATTATTGATTTTAGTTCGAACAGCTCCGGGAGAAAGTTCCAGTCTTACTCCACTAGTAGCTTCGGGACTCAGAGGATCAAAAAGATTGGTATTAAACCCCTGCATATAACTGATAGAGGTGTCTTGGGTAATTCGTGCTCCCATTTCAGCAGTATTTTCAGTTGTAAATCCTCCGGTCTTCGTAATCCACGAGGGTCGCAGATCTAAATATCCGGTTGCCTGTAACTCATTTGACCATGTAACTGAGGAACTTAGACAGATAGTTAAGACTCCAGACCAGAAAATAACAGTTAAAAACTTTGGAAATAGGTTCATTTCTCCCCCATGAATGGGAACCATGAGGAGCAAAGAACAGACCAAGCGTTTTTAGGCTTAAAATCTCTTTTAATGAAAAATTTTCTAACTTTTTTTCAGGGAATGGGGGCAAAATGATACCGAAAATTCGGCTTTAGAGGAGAATATTCACACCCATATCAAACGAAACACCCCTTACCTGCTGCTTCGAGTTCAAACTTTGCTGGTAAGTCACTCCAAAAGTAAATCCTCCGAACCAATCTGAGGGTGTTGTTCCCTCCAAAAATGAAAGAGCTGGAGTTACAAAATAGTAAGGAACCCAGAAACTGGTATTAGAACCAGCAACCGCAATTGTCTGATAAAACCAGTGGGCCCCCCCACCGAAAGTCACAGAAGGTTTAATGTATGGAAAATCGGGTGCCGTGTAAATAAACTTGGCCCCCAAAGTCATAGGAACCCAACTCAACTTCAAATTTTCCTTGATGACTTCCCCATCGATTCGGTTCATCTCAAAAACTCCGGCTTTGTAGCTAAATCCGAGTTTTACGATTGATAAGATTCTAAATCCCCCAACATTAGATATTGGTGTAACTGCTGCTAAAGCAGCTTGAGTTAAACTAGGGAACTGTTTTGCATAATCGACCTCAAAAGATGAATTTGAGAGAGTCAGGGTCGAGGGCATAACTACGGAAACTTGAGGCATTAACCACGTCGACTCAACTAGGGTGAGATTTTTAATTTGATTTTTAGAACTTGATTTTGCTGGAACTGCAAAAGATTGCTCGGCTGCTATCAGCCCCCAAACGAGCAACCCCAGAACGAATAGGCTTTGGAATGAAGACTTCCTAATCACTTACTAAAAGACTACCGCATCGCAAAGTTTTTGGCTACTCCACAGTGAAATGTTATCGTGAGTTTCATGTCCCCTACCCAATCCTCAAAAAACTCGGTTCGATCTTTGCTTTTGGGTGGGATTTTACCCGTTGTTATTTTCACAGTGATTGAAGAAAAGTATGGCACTTACTGGGGACTTGTCTCGGGGATGGTCTTTGGTTTGGGGGAAATTATTTTCGAAAAAGTTAAGTTTAAAAAAGTAGATTCAATCACTTGGATAGGAAACGGGCTTTTACTCGGCATGGGGGCTATATCGCTTTTTACTAAAGAGGGAATTTGGTTCAAGCTTCAACCTGCCATAATTGAGCTTTTTATGGCCATTTTACTCATGGGCTCGACAATTATGGGAAAGCCATTTTTACTCTTGATGGCAAAAAAACAAAACACACTCTCCCAATTACCTGAGCCCATTCGTCCAATAATGGAAAAACAATTTTCAGGGCTAAATTTCAGAATAGGTCTTTTCTTTTTGGTACATTCTGTTTTAGCAACTTGGGCAGCTCTTTATTGGTCCACAAGAGCTTGGGCAATACTGAAAGGAGTTGGACTGACTATGAGTTTAATTGCCTATATGGGTATCGAGATTTTTTGGATGAGATCCAAAATGAAAACGGCGGCTTCTAAAATAAAGTCGGCTGCCCCGCCGGAGCAGTCTTAGGCATCTGCAATTTCAAGTGATTGTAAGCAAGTTCTGTAACTACTCTCCCACGATTTGTACGATTTAAATAGCCACACTGGATGAGAAAAGGCTCGTAAACATCCTCTAAAGTTTCTCTCTCTTCACTTAGAGCCGAGGCCAAAGTTTCAATTCCTACAGGACCACCCGAAAATTTCTCCGCGATAGTTCTTAAAAAGAGGCGGTCCATTTGATCAAGCCCCTTTTCATCGACATCAAGCATGTCGAGAGCATCAGCAGCTACACTCTGAGTGATGACTCCCTTAGCTTTAATATCTGCATAATCTCTTACTCTTCTCAAAAGACGATTTGCTATTCGAGGCGTTCCTCTTGCTCGACGACTGATTTCTAGAGCTCCGTCCATCTCAATTCGACATTTTAAAATGCCACTCGATCTCACAATAATCATTTGGAGATCTTCAGGAGCATAATATTCAAGACGAAAAACCATCCCGAATCTGCCCATCAAAGGTGAAGTGAGTTGACCTGCTCGAGTGGTAGCTCCGATCAATGTGAAAGGAGGAAGTTTTAACTTCATCACTCGGGCACTAGGTCCCTCTCCTACAATGATATCTAATTGAAAATCTTCAAGAGCAGGATAGAGAGACTCTTCGACTACACGGTTGAGCCGATGAATTTCGTCGATAAACAAAACATCTCTCGGAGTTAAGTTCATTAAAATCGCGGCTAAATCGCCAGCTTTCTCAAGCGCCGGACCCGAAGTGGAAATTAATTGCGAGCCCATTTCCTTCGCCATCACATGGGCCAATGAGGTTTTTCCTAGTCCTGGGGGGCCACAGAACAGGGTGTGGTCCAATGCATCGCCTCGGCGTTTAGCAGCTTCAATAAATATCTCAAGCTTAGCTTTGAGATCGGGCTGCCCAATGAACTCATTAAGATGCTTGGGTCGCAGACTGTGATCTGACTTTAAATCTTCAGAAAGGAGCTGGCCGTTTAAGATCTCTTCTTCAGACAAGCGAATTCTCCTGAGTTGAGGAAGAGACAGCTCTTCCTGAAATTTCTTTTAGAGCCATTCGAAGTAAAGCTTCAAAACCGAGCCCGGTATTATCTTCTCTAAGAAACATTCGATCCAAAGTGTTTTTAATTTGTCCGACCGGATAGCCCAGATTTGTAAGAGCCGAACTAAGATCTTCCCGAATCTGTTCATCTTTACTGAGAGTTTTTGGGGACTCTGCCATTTCGCTTTGAGGCATAGCTTGAATCCAAGCAAGTTTTCCAAGCTTTGTTGACAGTTCTAAGGAAAGTCTCTCGGCCAATTTCTTGCCCACTCCAGGAGCTTCGGCAATTTCTGAAATGCGTTTATGCACAATAAGCTGAATTAATTTTTCCGGACCGTGTTCGCTCAACAATGAAAGAGCCGTTTTAGGGCCAAGACCTGAAACCCCAATAAGGATTCTAAAAAGTTGTTTTTCAGCCTCTGAAAAAAATCCAAAGAGAATAAAAGCGTCTTCACGAACATGCGTGTGGATCCAAAAGCTTACATTGGAGTTCACATGGGTCATTTCTAAGGTCTGTTTAGAGAGAGTGATCTCATAACCAACTCCTGCACAAAGCACGACAGCTTGAGAGGTCTCAATGCTCTTAGAAATGATTTTTCCTTCAATAAAACCTAACATGTACTTTTAACTTCCCTAGCCAGAAAACGATTCATAGAAGCATGACAAATCGCAATTGCCACTGCATCACTCGCATCATAAGCTGTTTTAAGTTCAGTTCCTAAAAGTAGCCCTACCATTTTTTGAACTTGAGCTTTATCAGCCCTCCCATAACCTGTCACAGTCGATTTCACTTGGGTAGGCGCATATTCAAAAATCTTAATGTCCCTTTCTAGACACGCCGCAAAAACAACCCCTCGGACTATTCCTAATTGAAAGGCGCTCTTGGCATTTTTTGCAAAAAAGACATCCTCTAGCGCAAGCTCTTTGGGCTTTAATTCATCTAATAAGGCATGAAATTTTGGGGTAATTACTTTGAGCCGCTCGTATAGACCCTCTTTAGCCGGGGCTTTAATGACTTGAGCAGTTACAAGTTTCAGATCATTGCCAGACTTTTGGATACAACCCACCCCAAAATTGTGCGAGCCGGGGTCTATCCCTACAATGAGGTTTTCGCTACTCACGTTGATATTGTCTATTGTCCTTGAAGCTCTGCCAATATCTTCTCATCAATATCTGCATTCGCATGCACACGCTGCACGTCGTCATGCTCTTCAATGCAGTCAATGAGCTCGATTAGCTGCTTAGCACTCTCTTTATTCACTGGAACCGTAGATTTGGCCACATACGAAAAACCAGACTGGGACGGAGTCATCCCTATTTTTTCAAAAGCCTCCCGAACTCTGTAAAGATCGGCGACTTCAGTTAAAACCTCGCTAAACCCATCTCCTTGTGAGGAGACATCTTGGGCCCCAACTTCAAGGGCGGCTTCCATGATTTTGTCTTCTGGATATTTTAAATTTTCAAAAATCAACTGACCATAGCGATTGAACATCCAAGCCACACTTCCACTCTCGCCGAGACTTCCACCGCCACTTTTAAAAAGGGTTCTTAAGTCATTCACTGTGCGATTTTTATTATCGGTTGTGGTTTCAACTAAGAGGGCCACTCCACCCGGTCCATAGCCTTCATAAGTAATCTCTTCGATCATCGCCCCTTCGAGCTCTCCCGTGCCCTTTTTAATAGCTCGCTCAATATTGTCCTTGGGCATACTAGCCCCTTTGGCAGCATTGATAGCTTGTCTCAATCGCGGATTACCGTCGGGGTTTCCTCCTCCCAAACGAGCCGCGACTGTGATCTCTTTAATAAGCTTGGTAAATAGCTTACCTCGTTTAGCATCCAGGGGACCTTTGATTCTCTTAACTTTGCTCCATTTATTGTGGCCTGACATTTCAAATTTCCTCTATTTTTTAGCGGCGATATTTTCGATCAACCTTCCTATTAGGAAAATAACCACGCCGATACCTAGCATGGTAAGTTCTTTAGTCATGGCTTTTTCTTGTTCATTGAAACCCACATAAAGGGCCAATGCTGTTACCGCAAGAGCTGCGGCCTGTAAGGATTTAGCAAAATAAAACATGGCTCGGATTTTAGTCACAAGCCTAGTGATGGCAACGAAAATGAGAGGAAAAAAAGAAAAGGCCAAGGAAAAGGTATCTTTATTCTTGGCCCCAAAAGATTTTAAGCGACTTTCTTAAGAATTACGGCTCTCACCGAGTCGTCGGTTAGGCTCTCGATCTCGGCGTTGAGTGCCGATTGGTATTCTTTTCTAAGAAGCGCATGAACTGTTTTTCTTGCCTCTTCTCGGATATTGCTCCTCACCTCGCCTGGCAGATCGCACTTCGGATCTGAAGGGAGTGAGCTCAATCCAGTCAAATTCACGCCCCCAGGAAAAGAGATAACCGTGGCCAACTCAAAAGGTTTAGATGAACTGTTTTTTTTCGATGATGAATCTAACAAAAAGCTAACAATTGTTTGGAAAGCCAAATTCCACTGCTCAGAAAGCTCTTGAGTCCAATCTTTTCCAAAAACCTCGGCAAGAGTTTTCATGACACTAGACCTTACCCACTGAAGCGTTACTGGATCATCGATCCCCAAATCGTATCGTTCATTGAGATTTTTTAAAAAAGTTCCCAACTTTTCCTTGTTGTCCATATTTTCAACGATATAAATGAAGGCTTTCAAAACAGCCAATTGCTGCTCAGGTAAATTTCCCTCGAAATACAGAGATTTGGATTGAGGAAAATCGGTGTATAAGTTTTCATAAAATCGCTTCACCATTTTGTCAGCGATGGGTTTTGCTAATTCAAAAGAATCTTTAACAATTTTGGCTTCAAAGCCCATGTTTATCCCTCCAGAAACTTTCTATTTATTCCTATCGGTTTTTTTATTGAAAAATTGAATCGTTTTTACTTGGTGCGCCAATGTTTTTTTATTCTGCTGCTGGGCATAACTTTGAACATTCATCCTTTTTAATTCTTAGTCCTGTCTGTGCTATAATAAGAAAGAAAGATTTCCATACATCACATTAGGAGCGCATCTGTGAAGAGACACCATCTCTCCATCTTCTGCCTATGGCTTCTTTGCTTCGGCTTTGAGTTTGAAGCCCATGCCGCCAAGAAGGACTTTACTGGATTATTTGGTTCTTACCGTCGAGAAAAGTTCACTGAGAATGAAGGAAATAAAACTGACTTCGGTGTAGATATCATGCTGTCCACGCTTTTGCCTGTAACCTCGATTGCAAAAAGCGCTGAAACTACTGCTCTCAATTACCAAACGCTAAATTATGCCACTTTCTTCAATTTTGAATCTTCGTTTTGGTTGTCACTAGGATACAACTGGGTCGTCTATGCAAATATCGGGAAGTACAACTACGAAACCCGAAAACAAAACGAAAAGACCTTAACCCTAGACCAACCCATTTTCCAAAAATTCGAATTGGATGCCATACCCGCAGTATTAGGGCTCAGGTATCGATTGTCGACTGATGACTTAGTACCCTACGTGAGTTTAGGAGTGGGTGCAGCATATGTTAAACGCAGCGGGTCTATAGAAGGCGCTTACACAGCTCCCGATGATTACCAAACTGTCGCTTGTGGCCATGCCTCAGCAGGGCTTGAATTTTTCTTTGCCCCTCGAGCAGGCCTCCGGGTTGAAGCATCGGCTTATTACATGAATTTGCC
>DDPO01000030.1:16996-17422 GCA_002342225.1 Bdellovibrionaceae bacterium UBA2466
GGGCTCTTCTTTTTGTTTTAAGGTTTTAAAAGGCTTTAGGTTTTCTAACTCAAACATTATTTCGTGATTCCGATAAGTAGGAATAAGGGGTGTGTTTATGACCCCGACGGACTTACGAATGATTTTTTAAAAGACATAGAGGAGTCTTACCATGGGTGAACTAACAGAACTTGCATCATTTATTAAAGAAGGGGGCTGGCCTAGCTGGATGGTTGTTTTCGTCGGTATAGCTTGCGCCGGTATCGCAATTGAGCGGTGGATTCGAATTCAAATCGAATACTCCGTGAACTCTCGAGCCTTCATGGCCAAACTTAAAAAATATATTTTAAGTGATAACATCGATAGAGCTATCAGCTTATGCAATAGCAAAAGCTCAGCTCTTTTACCCAAGGTTTTAAAAGCTGGTCTCTCAAGAGCTAAAGACTC
>DDPO01000095.1 GCA_002342225.1 Bdellovibrionaceae bacterium UBA2466
AGAGAGATTCGAACTCTCGATAGGCTATTAACCTATACACGCGTTCCAGGCGTGCGCCTTCAACCACTCGGCCATCTCTCCGTATTCCATGGTTGATAAAAATGAATCCCAAGTATTAGCACCAGGCTCTGGGGTTGTCTACTTGAGAGAGCCTAACTTCGCTTAGTTTTGAAATAATCCTTTAAAATTTGGGCACATTCAGCTTCCAAGACCCCACCCTGAATCTCCTTAAATCGATGGTCGAAAACCCCCTGTTCGATCCATGGAGAGACTCGTTTCAATCCCGCTTGACGGGGATCGGAACAACCATAAACGATTCGAGGTGCCCGAGCCCATAGCAAGGCCCCCGTGCACATGAGGCAGGGCTCGGCAGTGACAAAGACCCAAGATTCTTCCGGAAGTCGCCAAGTTTGATGGGCCAAATTATAGCTCTCTAACGCCACAACTTCGGCATGGGCAGTGGTTTTGTGAGTTGTCTCGCGAAGATTTATTCCCTCAGATATGATCCTGTTCTCTACGACGATAACACAGCCGATAGGTATCTCATCTTGCTCTCTGGCTTTTTGAGCCAGTTCAAGCGCTCGACCCATCCACCGATTAAGAAGTTCCTTGTCCATGGTTTTTCTTATCTCTAAAAGGCTTCTGAAACAATAGTCCACAGTGTCAAAATGTACTGTTCTTGTAGTTTGACCCTTCTTTTTTTCCGTTTTTCGGTGTTAGAATGAAAAGAATGGATTTTCAGAAAAATTGGGATCTTTTTTCTTTTTCCTTTCCGTTCTCTGAGATTCCCGTCTCTCTAAGAAATCTCTTTTCTCAGACTTTTCGATACCAACCCTTAAGACATTTAGGCGCAGGCTACTACCGTGCATCCGCTACAAGAATTGCTAAAGTCATTCAAAACACTCTACCCAAGACTAAAGTTTATTTGCGTGGCCATGATCTTGAGCACTTGACTCCGGGAGTTTTCGATCTCGATTTTTTGATTCTGAAAGAAAAAGAGATCAAAGAAAAAGAGATTTGGGATCTAAGAACAGATTATTTTGATCTGAAAAGAAAATTTCCAGTCATAGGTAATATCGCTTTAGCTCAAGCCCAAGATTTCAAAGCTCTTCAATTGGCCGGATTGGCCGATTACTTGGGGTTTTCTGATCTAAAGAAAATGACCTCGGAAGGGTGGAAGTCCAAGAAAACGAAAGAGACAGCTTCATTATCCTATTCTAGTCGATTAGCCCTGAGCATCTATTACTTTGAGAGAGCTCAAAAGTATCTGATTAAGTCGCACGGTGGAAACTCCAGCTTCTATCGAACGAAATTTTCAAAAGAAATTGGAAGGGCATTGTTTGTTTGCTCCGGCGAGAAATTGGGACCTATTCAATCCCAGAACCCTTCAGTTCTCATGGCCCATGCCTATTATCAAATTCAGCAGCTCGCCAAATTGGCCGTTGAAAAAACGGACAAAGAAAAAAACGATTTTCGCATCTTATTTCCAGAGAAAAAAGGGGCCCGTTTTTCTGCTGAAATGATCAATCGAAGTTGGATCCACAAGCTAAAACGAGGAGACCAGCTTTTGTCATCTCTCAGGCCAAGTTCAGCTCCTTTAGTCCTTTTGCCCTCCGAAAATCTGAACCTCGTTTCATCGGTGAACCTTTTAACAAGCTTTATCAACTTATGGCCCGCTTTTTTACAGGAGTCCAAAGAAATTCCGGTGCTCATCCCGAGGGGCGCTTTTGAGTTGATGTCTCTCGGATGGCATTGGAGAAAGCCTTATTCTCACTTGGGGTGGTCTTATCCTTCTCAATCGGAAAGCGGAAAATGGCATCTTCAGTGCGCTAAGGGAACTCATCATAGGTTGAAAGAGCGAGTTTTGTTTGAGCGTTGTCTTATTCTAGGAAAGCTTGTGACAGGTTCGCCTGAGCTTGCTTTCAAGTCTTTAAAGACCTTTTGCAGAAATTTACTTGTTCTTGAAGCCAAAGAAAACTTATCCGACGCTTTATTGGTCGAGCGCTGTCGAGAGTCCTTACCAAAGACGTGCGAAGTGTTTAAATTGTTACTTGCCAATCGAAACGTTCTTAATCTTCAGACGCTGGTCAAAGCATCTCTCATGGTTCTCAATGAAACTGCAAGCACAACAGATAAGTAGTGCTCAACTATTGTATGGATTCTTTCACTAAAAGCAGACTTCAGAAAGCGGTGAGAGCTCATCGTAAGACATGTGCCGAGTGGCCCACGCTGAAAGATTTAGAAAAACTGGGCTTCTCCAAAAAAGAGACCGATATCGGAGTGAAAGAAAAGTGGCTCATTCAGCTTTATGTCAATATGACTTCTGGCGCTGTGGTTAAAGTGTTTAAGGTTTCTGAATGAATTTAAGCTGCAGGTGGTTCGCCTAGGGTCAAGTTTCTGAGATTCCTAAGCCGTTGATAGGCTTCGGGGAATTGAATTTGCGCCCAAAGACTGAGCAACTTTCTCTTGGGAAGCACGACAAGTGCTTCAGGTACTACGATTTTCAAAAACATCTCTTTTGCTTTCGATAAATTACCTTCTTCAAGATAAGCGAAGCTTAAGAGAAATTGATGCCTGACAAGATGTTTTTTCTGTGCCGAGAAACTTTCCTTTGGAAGGAAGTGTCTAATCTCGGTTAAAAAGAACACATTATGCTCTAGGTGGAAACTTGAAAGTCGTCCGCCCCAAAGTCCTTGCGTTCTCATGCGCCAAACCCCCATCACATCAGGCATGATTTTTATAGGCCCTTTCAGAGAATTCAAAATATCAATGCACCAATCGTGACCGGTGAGTTTAAAAAAGAAGGATGGTAGTTCATCGAAAAGATGGTTTCTAAAAAAGAGACTACAATTATGCGGGAAACAGGCTTCGAGAAGCTCTGACGTATCAAAAGTTTGTTGCTCGGTCCTTGGAACAGGGCCGTGTTGGCTACCATCCTCTTCCGAAATCGCCCAAACCTTATGTGCTACACACGAGAAATTGGGGTTTTTTTCAAGAAAACTCAGTTGGAGTGATAGCTTTTTAGGATTTGTCCAATAATCATCACCATCACAATGGGCAATAAACTCTCCCGTTGCTGCTTTCCACGCTCTGTCATAATTACGAGTGTGTCCCATGTTGTTAGGAGTCGAGAGAACTTTAAAGTATCCAGGATACTCATCGCTATATTTCTTAGCTATTTCAAGTGTGCGATCAGTAGATGCATCATCTGCAATAATAATCTCAAGGCGAGCATCTACTTTTTGACTTAAAATTCCATCGAGTGCTTGAGCTAAATATTTTTCGTGATTGTAAGTGATCACTAAAACACTGATTGTTTTTAAAAACTCATGAGTCATGGGTTTCTACCGCGCCTTCAAGTGGAAAATAAGTTGAGGGAGCTGTGAATTTACTGGAGACTTTTGCCAACTACCATAACAGTCTTCAACCACAAAACCTGCCACTTCAAAGAGTTTCATCCATTGATCTTGATTAAAGAGATGAAGAGTTGAGCGATGCAATGAAAATTCACTAAGACTATTGGCCGTTGCAAACTCAAAAATTGTTTGGCTTTCTTTCGGGCCCGAATAAGTTTTTTCCCAAATACGATTCTCAGGATTACATTTCA
>DDPO01000075.1 GCA_002342225.1 Bdellovibrionaceae bacterium UBA2466
ACTTCGGGCGCATTAGCTTTCACAAACTCAAGCGACCAGACTCTGGGACGAATTGTAAAAATAGTAGCCCCTGTTTTGGGTAAGTTGACGATACTTTCGAGTTCACTTCTTAAGAAAACATTTTGTCCGACGTTTTGGTCAGTGATAGTGGGCTCTTTGTAAGTCGAAGTTCGGTAAGAGGGTAGAGCTAGTTCAGGGTTTGTGACGAGAAACCAATTGTTTCTGCCAATACATTTTCCTCGGACCCCTCGCTCAACGGCCCCCTCCACGGTTTTTTTGAGTCGGTTTTCGTATTCTGGGACTCCTGCGTGAATCGCATGGACATCCATACCGATAAAATCTTGTAGCGCCCAGTTGGTGGGGGTTGCTAAAAATCCACCCGCCATCACTACTTTCCCGTCAGAATTTTTTAGGTTGATAGTGACATCATCTTGAATCAATAGTCCGAGCTTCTCCAAGGGATGCCCACCCACTTTAGGATCTAAATTTACTTCTATTCCTGTTTCTCGAGCTTTAATCACCGTTCCTTCTTTGACAAATTTTTCAGGGAATTGTGTAGTCAAGTGATTTGCAGTCATCTCCAAAAATTCCTGGGCGGCTTCATTCACTCTTTGTTCCTCCCCAGGAAGTACTTTTAAAATGTCTTTGGGGCGTTTTTCAAAAAGAGCTTTTCTAACTCCCATTTGTTCTCGATATTCTTGATCGGGAGCTAACCACTTATCTGGAGTAGGTGCATACATGTTGCTCGCTGGAAAAGTGGTGTTGATCTTGGTGGTATTTAAAGCTTCTGAATTAGTCGATAACAGTTCGCGATATATTTTCCTAGATGGATTTAACTTTTGGAGAGTGGTCTGACAGGAGCTAGGGTTGAGTGCAAAGGTTCGAACAGTCAAAACCCCAAAAATAATCCAGCTCCAGAAGTGCATTTCAGTGCTCCTCGTTGACGGGTTAAATTATTATCTTAACATATCATGAAGCGATGCTGCGATGAGCGTAGAGTCATTTTAAATGGCTACTCATCCACATCTCTAAATGTCTAAAGTAGTCTAGTCTTGAAGTCTCAAGTTCGTTGTGTAGTTCATGTCTACAATCTGGAGCAATATAGAGTTCTTTGCTCTTGGAAGCTAAAGCTTTTAAAAGTTCATAGCTGCCCTCGATTCGGATAATCGGATCAGCAGAGCCATGGGCTATTAAAGAAGGTGCCGATATCTTATTTGCTATTTCAGGGAGTCCCGGAAGTGTTTTAAGAATTTCGTCACCTTGTTTTAACGTATTAAAGTGATAACAAAGAGGATCTTTTTCATAGTCCTGAACCACTTTGGGATCTCGAGAGACTCCAGAAGATGTCGTACTTTTGGGAAGTCTTAAATTGGGAGCGATTTTAACCAGAGCCTGTCCCAGTTTAATTTTGATAGGAGAGATAGCACTTCCCACTTGGAATGCGGGTGCGCTGAGAATGAGGCCTGTTAGAAGAGAATGATAAGAAGATGCAAAGTGTAGAGCGATTGCTCCTCCTAAACTGTGGCCGTATAAAAAAAGGGGAAGATTTTTTAAATCTCGTTGAATCCAATTAAAAACTTGGGTGGTGTCCTGAACATAGTCATCAAAATGTTCGACCCATTGGCGTCTTCCCCCACTTTTTCCCGCACCTCTTAGATCAAATCGTACAACTTCAATTTCATGGTGATTGAGCCAAGTTACAGTATTTAAATGCCGACCACTGTGTTCACTTAAACCATGTATCAGTAGTACTCTTGCTCGTGGATGGGTAACAGAATGTTGCCAAACTGCGAGGGAATCTAAATTGATGGGTTCCATATCGCTGCTATTCTTTAATCAGCAGAATTGTTAGTGCTGTTTTCTGAATCGCCCGTTGTGGGCTCCATTCCTTCATCGGAGTTTTCAGTGTTTTGTTTTGCTTTTGGTTTTTCCTGAGGAAATCTCGAGCCCTTCGGAAAAATATAATATCGAATAGTTCCTGCGTATTTGTTGCCGTTTGTTTCTTCTCCGTTGTGTGTAACGATCGAACCCGCAGAATTTCCTAGCACTAGCTTGATTTTATTTTTTGCTTGAAAAGTAACTTGAGCTCCCTCTTCAAGATATGATTCTTTGGCAGGTTCATCATCGATCACAATTTTCATCCAGCTTCTGTATTTGCCTTTGACGACGATTTCATGTCCAGCTTGTGGGGCATTGGCCTGAGTGGCTAAAGTTGTCGAGGGCGGCTCGATTGGAGTAGGAGCAATGGGTGCAACTGCCACCGGAGCCGAAGCTTGAGCTGGCGAAGCCGCGGGAACAGTTTGCAAAGCATTCGCCGGGGATTCAGTCGTAGTAGGAATTGAACTTACCAAAACTGTGCTGGTGGGAGTCGTCATATCAGCTTGGGTTTCTATGGTGGTATTGGGCACCGCACTGGCTGCGGGAGGTTCTCCATTAGGGGCCACGGAGGATGAGCTTAGGGGCAGAGTTTGAGAGGTGCTCTCTTTTTCCCCTTTTTTGGCGATGACGAAAACAAGGATCAAAATCAATAAAGCTGCTAAAAGCACGGTCCTGAGCGGATAAGATTTGGAAATACTCAATGGATTAGGTTCTTGCTTCAATTTTTTTTCAACTGGAGGGACCTCGGCATTAGGATGTGCGACGGAGCTCGATTGAGATGAGCTAGCTTCTACGTTTTCGCTAGCGATACTGTCAGGAGAGGATTGGTATTGGCTAAAAAGCTTTAAAGTCTCTCTGTTGTCCAGACCAATATATCGAGCATACGCCGATATAAATCCTCTAATGAAAGGATCTTGGGGAAGCTCTTTCCATCGATCTTCTTCCATGAGAGCTAAGTTTTGAATGTGGATCTTAGTGCTAGAGGCGATCTCTTCAAGGCGGATGCCCCGTTTTTCTCGTTCCGTTTTTAAATACCGACCAAAAGGTTGCATATGTTAAAAAAACCGATCTGTTTTGGTGTTTTAGCCAGATAAATTCCTAGTTCAGATATTTCAGAACTTCTTGAGACCTCTCCACATAGGGCCCATCTTTATATCTCTCAATGACCTTCTCAAGCTGATTTTTGGCCATTCCACGTTGACCCGCTTTCATGAGGGCGAGTCCCAATTTGTATTGGCTCTCCTGGTACAGAGGGCAAGTAGTAGCTGCTTTTTTGAAAAAGTCGGCTGCCTTATCAAAACTTTTCTCTCTCGCGTAAACATCTCCTAAGTTTTTATTTGCCAAACAGAATTGTGGAGTGATGTCCAAAGCTTTTTGATGGTAGATTTTTGCTTTGGAATTATTTCCCAATTTAAAATGAGCGTATCCTAGGTTCGTTAGCGCATTTTCAGGAGTCGAATAATTCTCTGACTGAAGGGCCTTTTCAAAATAGGGAACTGCTTCTTTGTATCTCTCCTGACGATTCAACAAAACACCCAAATTATTTTGAACTTCAGGGAAAGCGGATTGTAATTGCAGAGCCTTTTTGAAAGCTTCTTCGCTTTTTGTGTATCGCTTTGTTTCCATGAATATGATTCCTAAATGATTGTAAGCTGCAGGAAGATCAGGTTGAAAGCGTAGCGCTTGATAAATAGCCTCGGTTGCTTTGCCGTACTCTTTTTGAGCAAACTGATCAGCTGCTAGCTGCATATAAATGCGTGCTTTTTCTTGATCTCGACTTTGGTCTAGAAGATGAGCGCATCCGCTGAGGGTAAGAAGCATAGCTAAGCTTGTTATGGCAGTGAGCCTAACGGTAATGCGACGCATAATATATTTGGTTTCGATAGTAGAAATAAGTGCCACTGTCCCCTCCCGTTTACTTTAGGGTTTAAGTATATCCGACCCTTATTCGCCTGCAAACAGGCTTTCTTCATGTTGGCGCACCCCCCAGCAAAACAGGGACTTGTTTTGGGACCGGAAAAGCTTCTTTGGGGGTATAAAAATGACCTTTTTGGAGTGAACTTCGGTTGACAGACTGATACCGCTCTCATTAAATGCCGAGGGCGCTTTTGGCAGAGCGTAAAAACACGATTTTGAAGGGAAAATAGGCGTGAAAAACTTCTTAAAAAATTCTGGTTTCTTCATGGGATTTCTAACCCTGATTTTAAGTTCTGGATGCATTAAGTCAAAGAGTGGTGAAAGCTCCTCGGGTCAAAAAAAAATTAAAGTTGGTTTTATTTTGGCGACCATGAATGAGGAACGTTATACCAAGGACAAAAACTACTTCAGTGATTTTGCAGCCGCTCAAGGGGTTGAAGTGGAGTTTGCTTCTTGTGATGGAAAAGTTGATCTTCAAACTTCTAAAGTTGAAACTTTATTATCAAAAAATATCGATGTCCTAGTGATTCAGCCTGTCACAGGTGAAGCCGCAAGTTCGGTAGTTGCTCTTGCCAAAAAAGACAATGTTCCCGTTGTCGCCTACGATCGGATGATTAAAAATGCAGATATCGATGCTTATGTGACTCAAAACAGTTTTCAAGTGGGAGTTTTACAAGCACAGGCGGCAGTGAAAGCCACTCAAGGAAAGGGCAATTATGTCATCCTGATGGGTGAGGCTGGGCATTCAGTGGCTGACGAGATAACAAGGGGTGTCTTCTCAGTGTTGGACCAATATCCCCAGATTAAAGTTGTAGTCAAACAAAACCACCCCAATTGGTCATCTTCTCTCGCTTTGGCGACTGTAGAAAATGCGCTCACAAAAAATAAAAATAATATCCAAGCCGTACTTGCGAACAATGACGGAATGGCCCTGGGGGCTGTACAAGCTCTGCAGGAACAAAAGCTTACGGGTAAAGTTTTTGTTGCCGGTGCAGATGCCGACCTCACTGCTGTGAAAGATATTTTAAAAAACAAACAATCGATGACAGTATTGAAGGGAATCAAGCCCCTAGCTGAAGAGGCCGTCAAAGTAGCTCTGTCGTTAGCTAAAAAAGAAAATCTTAAGTTCGATGAAAAGCAAAGTAATGGACTCAAAGAAGTGCCTGTCATTAACACCCCCGTTTTTAGTGTCACGAAAGAGAACGTTCAATCGCAAGTAGTAGATACCGGTTTTCACTCTCAGGAAGCGGTTTTTAGTGACAATAAAAGCTAGCCGGTAAAGCAATGACCTCTCCTCTTTTATCAGTCTCAAACGTTAACAAGGCTTTTAGCGGAATTGTTGCGCTGAAAAATGTAAGTTTTGAAATTTTCGAGGGGGAGTGTATTGCTCTCGTTGGTGAGAATGGAGCTGGAAAATCGACCTTGATGAAAATATTAAGCGG
>DDPO01000140.1:0-12625 GCA_002342225.1 Bdellovibrionaceae bacterium UBA2466
GATATTCATGCCACCACAGTGCTAAATGCCTCAGCAGATGGCAAAACTTCGCTCATTGATGTTGTGAACTTCCGAGAGCACTTGCGAGCGCTGATACCCAGTTTTATTCGAGCCGTTAAGTTTCGGAGCCGAAAATTCATCTCTTCAATCTGATTTTTTTCAAGCTCCAATACTACCGCTCCTCACCACTTCTGAGGCCTTGAGACAGCTTTTTTAAGTTGCCCTAAATACTGCTCGGCGGGAATTGACTTAGCTCCCAGTCGAGCCAAATGAGGTGTTAAAAACTGAACTTCGAGTAGGCTAAACCCCCTTCTATTGAGCTCCTGAACTAAATAATAAAGAGCGACTTTTGATGCATCTGTCTCCACATGAAACTTACTTTCTGCAAAAAAAGCAGCTCCAATCGAAACTCCATATACACCGCCAACCAATTTTTTGGCCCTCCATATCTCGATGGAGTGAGCAAATCCTAAACGATGCAGTTCGGAATAGGCTCTTAGAAACTCCTCGTTGATCCAAGTTTCCTTGCGATTCGCACATCCATGCATGACCCCTTCAAAATCCTGATCAAGGGTCATGGAGAAAATCCCCTGATTTATTTTTTTGGTTAGGGATTTGGAACAATGAAATCCATCGAGCGGAATTACAGCTCTCGGATCTGGAAAATACCACTGGATCTCTTCGGTTTTAGGCTCCGGCATTGGAAAGTATCCACTCGCATAAGCGTTGATGAGTTGAACTGTTTCAAGCCTTTGGGTCATTTTTTATTCGAATCTTTTAAAAGCCCGGAAAAAAAGGACGAGTATCTCGCTAACTCTGTAACATAGGGAGTAACATCCTCTTTTAAACCTTCGGGTAAGTTTTCGTACTTCACCCAATCTTTTCTGGGTACATATCTAAAAGTAAAATTGATTCTCCGCACATTGAAACCTTCCATATTGCCTGGAAGTTCTGCACCCAGTTTTCTGTCGACTCTCTGAACACGATGAAACAGCTCATCTTTCCACCTGGGTGAGCCAAAGATTTGAAGTGACCCATCTTCTAGCCATTGCTGAAAAACAACTCGAGCCGGCGAACTTTTTCCAACTGAGGAAACAAATTGAAACATTGCTCTTTCACCAAGAGAGAGAGAAGCAACGGGCCCTGGCTCAAAATCTTTGTGTTCTCCAACCCTTGCTCCATCCACCCACCTTCCATTCTCAAGTTTTTTTCCATAGTAGTTGATTAAGCAAGTGTTGAGTTCCCACCCTTGGGGAATATCTTTGGGTGAATAAATCTGTCTCGCAATTCTTTCTGCTTTTTCCACGATTCTTGCTAGAACAGGCGGATACTTTTCTGCATAAACTGAACGATTTTGAGTACCCTTGGGCGGATGGTAATAATTGAGACATGCAAACTGCCAATTACCCAACCAATATACCGGTCGCAATAACATCCTCTGTTCTTTGCCCTGAGGAGGAGGATTGTGTTTTGAGTACCTCTGTTCCCAAATAGGGTGAAGTGTTTTTAGGTAGTTTAAAACCTCTTGCTTATCTTCAGCACTGAGAAAATCTTTTCGATAAAACAGACCTTGAGGCAGTTTTTTTTCATCAAATTTTTTTCCAGTATTTCCTCTTACTTTTTGATGCATGGACAATACCCCGGTCTCGGTCCAATTTTTGGAAATTCTCGACACACTCTAGGCCTTTTTTCATAAACTGAGCATCGTTTCTCTGAGTTTAGAAAAATACACTCTCCGCTAGTTTGTTGCCCCATTATAAAAAGCCCCGTCGAAGCTCGAAAGCTTTTAACAATTCCTTCTGACTCAAGCCTACGAGCTACCTTTTTTAAGCTTCCATGAAACTCATCTTCGGAAATCAACTCAAGCTTTAGCAGATCATATTTGTCGATCTCTAACGGTAACGAACAACAAAGTGAAGTACATCCATCGCATAGACTTGGACGAAATTTTACCCAAGTTGATGGGAGATCAAAATTTACACTCTCAAACATATTTTAATTTATCTTTTTTGTGGGCAAGTTGCTAACAACAATTCCGCTGCCTGAGTACTCAATAACTTGAGAGGCTGCATTTAACCTTGGCTGAGTGTCCTTTTCGGGACCTTGAGTATAAACAATGAAGTACTGCCCTATGCTGGGTTCACTTCCTTGAATAAATCCATATCCAGAGGTTTTAGAGTCGGTGCTCCAAGGATCTTTGGGGATTTCTCTTAAGACTTGAGGCTTCGCGGAGGCTAAACTTCGCTCTACATCTTTAGGAAATACTAATTGATGATGGCTCCAGTAGGACATGACGGCCATTTTCAAAGTCTCGATGTCCTTTTGAGCTTTGGAAAACTTATGATCGGTAGTCACAGCTTTAAAACCGGTCACCCCCACAACACCGAACAATACGACTCCCCCTACAACTGTCAGCAACTCTCGAGGGTTAAGTTTTCTTTGATATTTTGTCCAAACTTGGTCCATCGCAAGATAATACATTGCGTTACCCCAAAAATCTAGTCTAGGATCATGACTTTTCTTCCGAAAGGACTTCACATTTACTTCATAAAGAAGGCTGTGTAAGTTGGGAACCTATGAGCCATGCAGTCACTACACCCCCCAGAGTTAGAATCGCTCCAAGTCCTACTGGCGATCCACACATAGGAACCGCCTATATAGCTTTGTTCAACTATGTTTTTGCCAAAAAACATGGTGGTAAATTCATTATCAGAATTGAAGACACTGACCGAACCCGTTATCGCGCTGAAAGCGAGGCCATGATTCTCGATGCCATTAAGTGGTTCGGAATCCAATGGGATGAAGGGCCCGATATTGGAGGCCCCTATGGCCCCTACAAACAGAGCGAACGATTGCCTCTCTACCAAAAAGCTGCAGACACCCTGATTCAAAAAGGTGCTGCCTATCGATGTTTTTGCACCGTTGAAAGGCTAGATAAACTCAGAGAGGTTCAAGCTGCGAACAAATTACCTCCGGGTTACGACCGCCATTGTAGAAATGTCAGTAGTGAAGACTCCGACAAAAGAGCTCTAGCCGGGGAAAAGTTTACTGTTCGATTTAAAATGCCCACATCGGGTGTCACTACGTTTGATGATCAAATTCGGGGCAAAGTTGAATTTGAAAACGCTAGACTCGATGATTTAGTGCTTTTAAAAGCTGATGGTTTTCCAACCTATCACTTGGCGAGTGTCGTTGATGACAATGCGATGAAAATCACTCACGTGATTCGCGGCGAAGAATGGGTCTCATCAACTCCCAAGCACGTTCTTCTGTACGAAGCTTTCGGTTGGCAAGCTCCCTCGTTCACTCACTTGAATCTTTTACGTAACACCGACAAATCAAAAATTTCGAAGAGAAAAAACCCAACAAGTATTTTGTACTACCGACGAAAAGGGATTTTGCCCGCAGCTTTGAGAAACTTCTTAGCTCTCATGGGTTGGAGTTTGGGTGGAGATCAAGAAATTTTTTCAACAGAAACTATGATTGAAAACTTTTCATGGGACAGATTCTCCTTGGGCGGGCCCGTTTTTGATCTCACCAAGCTTCTGTGGATGAACAGTCAGTACTTAAAAGAACTCTCTAATGACACTTGGGTGAAACTTCTAAGAGACCAAGTTTTTACTGAGAGCTATCTGAAACAAATTGTTCCCTTGGTTAAAGAACGAGTGCAAGCGTTCGAAGAGTTCATTCCCAACACAGACTTCTTTTTCGCGGGAGATCTTAAGTATGAAAACACCCCCATTCTTCCCAAAGGGGTTGCAGGCAAGGTCGTAGCCAACTGGTTTTCTGATGTTTTAGAAGCTTTCGAAAGTTTAGACGAATGGTCTGTTCCTAAAATCAAAGAGGTCATGGAGAACTTTGTAGAACAGAACAAAATCAAAGCGAAAGACCTCTTTATGCCTATGAGAGTCGCTGTTTCGGGGACTTTGGTCTCTCCCCCCTTAATGGAAACGATTCATGTTTTGGGCAAAGAGATGGTCCGACGCCGAATGCGCCTAGCCATGGACTACCTTAAGACACAAAAAGAGCCCGCACCCTCCCCAGCCAAGCCTGAAAAAGCCTAAATTTAAAGGTTTTTCCCTCGTAGACGTACTTTAGACTTAGTGCTATAAAATTTCTTTAGATCTTTTCTTTTTTAGAGGTGAAATGTGGAAAAAAACTTTGACCTATCTAAACACAACATTAATGTTAAAACAGTTTACCGAAATGTAGCTCCTGCAAAACTTTATGAAGAGGCTTTGAAACGCGAAGAGGGTTCGGCCATCTCATCAACTGGAGCGTTGGTGGTTTCCTCAGGAGAAAAGACAGGAAGAAGTCCAAAAGATAAACGCATTGTCGATCACCCAGAAAGCAACAAGAACATTTGGTGGGGTGATGTAAATATCAAAATTGATCCAGAAGTTTTTAAAATTAATCGAGAACGAGCGATCGATTATTTGAACACTTGCCAGCAATTATTTGTGATCGATGGATATGCAGGATGGGATCCTCAATACCGACTCAAAGTGAGAGTTATCTGTTCGAGAGCCTATCATGCGTTATTTATGCACAACATGCTGATTCGCCCCAGCCAGACCCAGCTCAAAGAATTTGGTGAGCCAGATTTTGTTATCTACAATGCAGGGAAATTTCCTGCGAATCGTTACACTCGTAACATGACTTCCAAAACCAGCATCGACCTCAGTTTTGAGGACAAAGAGCTTGTAATTTTAGGAACTCAGTACGCTGGCGAAATGAAAAAGGGTGTTTTCAGTGTCATGAATTATTTAATGCCCAGACAAAACATTCTTTCAATGCACTGCTCAGCCACCCAAGGAAAAGACGGAGATACGACACTTTACTTTGGTCTCTCGGGCACTGGCAAAACGACATTATCTGCAGATCCTCGCCGAAATCTTATCGGAGACGATGAACACTGCTGGAGTGACAACGGTATCTTTAATATCGAAGGTGGATGTTACGCTAAATGTATAAACCTCTCTCAGGATAAAGAACCTGAAATTTACAATGCGATTCGATTTGGAACTGTTTTAGAAAATGTGGTTTATGATGAGTCGAATAGAAGAGTAAACTACGATGACGCTTCTTTCACCGAGAATACTCGTGCCTCTTATCCTATTGAGTACATACCAAATATTCAAATGCCCTGCATGGGCGGTCATCCTAAAAACATCATCTTTTTAACCTGTGATGCTTTTGGAGTTCTACCTCCGGTCAGTAGACTAACGCCAGCGCAGGCAATGTACCATTTCATCAGTGGATACACTGCAAAAGTTGCAGGAACGGAAATGGGGGTCACCGAACCTCAAGCGACCTTTTCCGCATGTTTTGGAGCGGCTTTCATGGTTTGGCATCCCTCAAAATATGCAGAGCTCCTGGCGAAACGAATCCGAGAGAATAACACTAAAGTATGGTTGGTGAATACCGGCTGGACTGGTGGCAGCTACGGTGTTGGACAAAGATTCCCATTAAAATACACTCGAGCTATTGTTGATGCGATTAACAGCAACCAATTGAGTGATGTTGCAACTGTCGAAGATAAAACATTTGGCTTTCATGTCCCAACTTCGTGCCCTGGAGTACCTGAGCAGATGATGATTCCCAAAAACTCATGGAAAGATGGGGCCTCTTACGACAAAACTTCCGCTCATCTAGCTGAGCTCTTTAAGAAGAACTTTAAAAAGTTTCAAGATGGTGCCAATAAAGAGATCTGTGAAGCTGGTCCCAGATAAATAAAATAATCTAATTTTAAATAATCACTTTTAGGCACTCGAGTTGCAAACCTCTTCTTAAGTTTTAACAACTAAGAGGAGTTTTATGCTTGTTCGAGACCTGATGACCGAAAATGTGGTTGCTCTCCAACCAGAAGAGGATCTTTCGATTGCTAATGACCTCATGGCTGAGAATGGTATTCGCCATTTACCAGTGATCGACTCAACAGGCGAGCTCTTGGGACTTATTTCCCATCGAGACCTCATCAAAGTGGCTTATACGACAGCTGACTTTCTGCCCTTGAGCGACCTCAATCAGCTTCTAAGTCGAACCAGAGTTAAAGAGGTTATGGTAAGAGAGATCGAAACTGTCGATCCTGATACTTCTTTAGAAGATGCTGGCATGCTCATGATGGAAAACAAATTTGGTTGCATTCCAGTCTGCGATGGAACTCATTTGGTTGGGATACTGACCGAATCGGATTTTGTTCGATATGTCGTTTCAACAGAACGCGAATTAAACGAGGTTCCAATCTCTTACCGGAGGTATTGATGGCTATAAGCCCTTGGGTCAAAGAAAAGCTTATTAAAAACAAAATTCCCTTTGAAGAGGTTCATCATTCACCGACCTACACGGCTCAAGAACTGGCTCAACAAGAGCATGTTACAGGTCACAAAGTGGCAAAACTGGTCGTAGTAATTGCCGATGGAAAACCGCACGGTCTTGTTTTACCTGCAAGCCGTAAAATTATACTTCATCGTGTAAGAGAGGCTTTGGGAGCTACCTATGTGAGACTCGCTAGTGAAGGAGAATTGAGATCTTTCTGTACAGATTGCGACGTCGGCTCCACACCGCCCATCCCACACTGGCCTAATATTCAACTCCTCATGGATGAAAGCATGAGGGTCTCGGGAGACATTCTTTTTCAAGCCGGCACTCACATTGATGGTGTCAAAGTTAAATTCGCTGATTGGTTTAATTTCGTTAAACCAGCCATGGGTTCTTTCACAGTGGGAGTTGAAAACTTACCACCGCGCTCAGCCTACCGCGACGATGAAGAGGGCGAGGAGCTTTGGTTTTAATGATTTTGTTTTAGTTTCCTGCCTTGATAAAATAGCAGGTATGAGAATCAACCTGTCGCCATCTGCTCTGAAAGTAGCCCACAGTAGATATCTACTGCGCGGTGAAAACGGTGAAGTGTACGAAAGCCCTGAAGCCATGATGAATCGAGTGGCCAAAGCTGTTGCAAGGGCTGAATCTCACTTTGGCGCAGCCTCTCAAGTGGAAAATTGGGCACAAAAATTTGAAGATCTTCTGTGTAAACTCGATTTTCTACCGAATTCTCCAACTTTAATGAATGCTGGAACTCCTCGGGGTCAACTCTCTGCATGCTTTGTCCTTCCCATCGAAGATTCTCTTCCTTCGATTTTTGATACTTTGAAATTAACCGCAGCAGTGCAGCAGTCAGGTGGGGGAACTGGTTTTTCCTTTTCGAAGCTTCGCCCGAAAGGAGAAAAAGTTTCCTCATTAAGTGGAACAGCCTCGGGTCCCGTCTCTTTTATGAAAATCTTTGACTGTACGACTGAAAACATCAAACAAGGTGGTAAGCGACGCGGAGCCAACATGGGAATCTTAAGAGTTGATCATCCCGATGTATTAGAGTTCATCCATGCAAAGCGAGAGGGGGGATTCACCAATTTTAATCTCTCAATCGCAGTCACAGATGAATTCATGCATGCAGTAGAAAAAAAAGGAACTTTCAAATTAAAGAACCCTCATACTAAAACCATCACCGCTGAAGTTGATGCCCAAGAACTTTTTAATGAAATTGTAAGAGGTGCTTGGTCGACTGGAGATCCGGGCCTTATCTTTATTGATAAGATACAAAGAGACAACCCCACTCCAGCTTTGGGAGACATTGAGGCTACTAACCCTTGTGGAGAAGTTCCGCTTCTACCCTTTGAAGCTTGCAACTTAGGTTCAATTAATTTGAGCCACATGGTAAGCCACACTTCGAGACCTGAAATTTTGTGGGAAAAACTTAAAAAAACCGTCCAAATCGCAGTACGTTTTTTAGATAATGTCATTGAGATCAATTCTTTTCCTGATGAAAAGATCACTGAGCAAGTTCATGGGAACCGAAAAATTGGATTAGGAGTCATGGGCTTTCATGAGCTTCTAATTCAACTAAATATTCCCTACAGTTCTATCAAAGCCGTTTCAATAGCTCAGCAGCTCATGAAATTCATTCAAACCTCAGCTTTAGAGGCCTCAGAGGAATTAGCAAAAGAGCGAGGCGTTTTTCCAAACTGGGAAAAAAGTCGTTATTACAAGCTCAATAAAAGATTAAGAAATGCCACTTGCACCTCTATTGCTCCCACCGGCACCATCAGTATCCTCGCTGGCACCTCACCCAGCATTGAGCCGATTTTTGCTCTAGCCCTCTCAAGAAAACAGGTGCTAGGCGGACAAACCTTGGAAGAGGTCAATCCACTGTTTCTCAAACATGCAAAAACTTACAAGCTTTCAGATGAAATACTCAAACAATTATCTCATCATGGAACACTCAAAGATATCGACGGTATTAGCGGAATAACCAAAGAACTTTTTGCAACAGCTTTAGAAATCTCTCCTGAGCAACATTTAAAAATTCAACATGCTTTTCAAGAATCTTGCGATAATGCAGTTTCAAAAACGATCAATTTACCAAATGATTTTCGAGAGGAAGGCATTGCAAAACTCTACTTCGAGGCGTGGAAACTAGGCCTGAAGGGGATCACCGTCTTCAGGTACGGATGCAAACCCAGCCAAGTCATGGAGTTCGGAGTCAGTAGCGACTCCCACTGTTTTCCCAAGGATTGTCTCGTCTGATTGGTATCGAGTTCCAACGAGATCATCCCACCAAGTGAAATAGAGGGCATAGTTAAATTTATTAAATCGATGATGGACGGAATGATTGGTAGCGCTAATTATTGTTTTTAGAAATCGATTTTTAAGAAAAACTTGGGGGTACAACTCATACCCTAAATGATTAACAACTCCCAAAACCGTCATGAGCATTAAGAAAAAGAAAACAACACCAATGTGGCATGGAATTGTGAAAGCGATGATCGGCATATAGAGCGACTCCAAAAAAGCTTCGACCGGATGAAAGCAGAAAGCGGCCCAAGGAGAGGGATTAGGAGCACTGTGGTGAACCTTGTGTAAGTTTTTATAAAACCAAGGAAGATGAAGCAGACGGTGCGTCCAATAAAAATAGGTATCATGAATGACCATCATTACCAACAAACTAAAAACAGCATACCAAAAACCGTATTTTGAAAAATCTGTATAAACTAAAGTTTGCCCCTTCTCCCAAGCGTCAAACATCCAAGCTCCGGTCCAACCAAAAATAACGGAGCTAAAGACAGAGTATTTAAACTCATGCTTCATCACTTTCTTGTCGGGAACTATGGGAGAGATCCGTTTAGACTCCCACTTTGGCTTTTTCCAGACATAGCAAAGGAAATAGAGCCCACCCGCAAAGCACAAGTAACGCAGAAAGACAATTAAAGACAATAATACGGTGTTTAAAAGCACAGGTCTTCTCCTCGTTTCATTATCGGAATAAAGAACGCTGAGCCTTAAATGGCTGATTTTATCGACTGGACTGATAGAGTTTATGATTCTTAATATAATCTAAAATAGTAGGATCTATTTCTTCATCAGTCGGCCTAACACCGGATTGGATTTTCTTTCGTATTTCAGTTGAACTTAAAGACATGCCTTTAGGGATTGGCAAAAGTACAACAACCTCTTTTAAAGGGTCTGGGATTTTTAATTCTCTTCCATTACTTTCTCTGGGAGAAACCAAGTAAACTCGATTAGATTCCGCATCAACCTTACCCTGCTCTACTAGTTTCTCAAACGAATCCTGACCAATCACTTGGTAAAGCTTTTTAGTTCCGTAAATTTGTCCAACTCTTTCAAAAAAGGGATCTCTTCCGAATTGATCAATAAGAGAGCTTGAGTCTCCCGTGTACAGATTAATACCCTCTTCTTTTTGCACACGCAGGGCAGTCATAGCTAATCTATGACGAGAGTCAGTTGCATGAGGTTTTTCGATCGAATTCAAATTTGGAGTGATGAGGATTTCATCAAGTCCTGCGGTTTCCATAGCATTTCTGGCAACGGCAATATGTCCTTCGTGAATCGGATCAAAGGTTCCAAAATAAACACCCACTTTCGGTTTGTAGTCTCTCATGGTGTTTGTCATCAATTGACCAATGGTATTTCGGGAACCCAATTCATAGTTTGTAAATCGACCTGAGAGCGAAATAGTTCCAGGACGAATGTCCCCACCTACAGGAACAACACGATAATCTCGGAATTTATTAAGATCTATGCCTGCAGAGGGCAGATAGTGCCCCCAAGGTTCTCCCCAAGGCTGAACTCCATTGACCAAAATATCAATATTCTCGAGATTAAGCTGGCCCAATCGTTCATAGCCCGCAAGTCGATAAGCTAAGAACCGATGGTGGGCATTCCAAAGATCGACTTCGCGAATTTTTCCATCGGCATCAGTTACAATATTGAGCAAAATTCTATCGTGTTTAAAATCTCCACCATTATTTTCACGAATATATTTCGCTAACCCTTCCACTTGTTGTGGTTTTCTAAGGAATCGATGTCCGGGGGCTGCAATCACTTGGTCCAAAAGCAATTCCGAAACTGCTGAAAATCTTTCCTCTTTAGAATTTTTTTCTGAAACTTTTTTGTGAAGAAAATGAAATGAAGGAGGCTCAGACAGATGAAGGTCGCTCAATGCGGGAATAACTTTTGTCTGCTCTTTTGAGTTCTTTAAAATTTGCCCCAAAAGAAACGAACAATCGACGGGCTCCGCTCCAAAAACATGGAGTGAAGCTAAAAATAAAAACAGGCTTAAAAGCCAAATAACTCGTCCCACGGTTCCCTTCCCGCCTCTCCCGAGGGGGAGCACAAGCAAGTACAAAGCCAAGTGTTAGCTACCGGAATACGCAGGAACCCCTTGAATTTTTGAGGTTTTTAGGGCCCCAAAAGAACAATCTAGGGCGCCTGTGTCAATGAGTTAGACTTTTTTAGAATCTTCGTGAGGGGGCTCTTCTGCCTTTAAAGCCTCTGCCGCCTCTAAATTGAAACTTGGGCTTAGGCTTCACTCCCGTAATGATTTTCTCGGCATCAACATCGAGCGGGGTCACAAAGTTCAATGCTTGTCCTGTTTTTCCAAATCGACCTGTTCGACCAATTCGGTGAATGTAGTCTTCGTGGTTTTCAGGAAGATCAAAATTGATCACATGTTCGATATCAAGAACATCAATACCCCTACCTGCAAGATCAGTTGCCACCATAACAGGATGGCTTCCTCTTCGAAACTTTTCTAGAGCGTCTTTTCGCTGCCATTGAGTACATCCACCGTGGAGTCTTACAACTCGGTGTCCCTCTCGGTAGAGCATAGTCGCCAAACGATCGGTTCTAATTTGAGTTCGAGCAAAAATTAAAACTTTTCCTTTTCTCTCCTCGAGCTCTTTGAGAATGAGATTGTTTTTCCCATCCATACTCACTTCAACTGTTTTTTGCTCAACTTGAGCTGAGGGTTTTAATTCAGTGTCGATAGCAACTCTCACTGGATTTTTCATGAGTTGATTGGCTAGCCCTTGAATCTCCGAGGGCAAAGTCGCACTAAAAAGTAAAGTTTGTCGTTCTCTTGAAATATGCTTCATGATCTCTTTAATCTGAGGTGCAAATCCCATATCAAGCATGCGATCAACTTCATCAAGAACTAGGAAATTAATTCCGCTCAAATCCACTGTGCCCTCTTGCAAGTGATCATTTAATCGGCCTGGAGTTGCTACAATAAAATCGGCACCTCTTTCTAATTCGTCACGTTGCCTGCGAAAAGACTCACCACCCACCACTAAACTACTGCACATTCCAAGCCCCTTACCCATCTGTCTTAAGACTTGATTAATCTGTGCTGCAAGTTCCCGAGTTGGACATAAGATCAGCGCCTGTTTAGTAGGCTCTGAATAAAGCATTGTTAAAAGTGGAATTCCAAAAGCACCTGTTTTACCGGTACCAGTTTGAGCTGTTCCTAAAATATCTTTTCCCTGTAGAGCTACTGGAATAGCCTGTTTTTGAATCGGCGTGGGAGCTATAAAATTCATTTTACCTAAAGACTTCGATAAAGCCTCAGGAAGAGAAAGTTCGTTAAATGTATTAAATGTGTTCACATACCCTTCTTCTAGGTGCACGAATGTCCCCCTAGGACATCAGCTTCACCTGATAATTGCGTTCATTGAGTTTTAAATCGAATAGCAGTGAGAATTGTCAGGCGGAAAGAGTACGTATGTAATGCTCACCAAGCGACCCGTTTTCACAAGTCTTCAACTCGAATTTCGGGCACCTTAACAGTATTTGAATTTTTTAGCACGGAAATAATTTTGCGTCGCACAAAAAACAGCTTTTTTGTGTTGTAGTTTCAATATCTTGTGCGCCACCCCCTTCTGGGTGGACGGATGAAAAATCGTTACTATAATATAGAGCATAAATTTAAGGAGAGTCATTTCATGGCCATGATCAAACGCATCTTTTTATTCGTTATCGTAAATATTTTAGTCGTCACCACCATCTCATTGATGCTGAACCTTTTAGGTATTCGCCCCTATCTCACGAGATCTGGAATTGATTATCAAGCACTCTTAGCCATGTGCAGTGTTGTTGGCTTTACTGGAGCTTTTATCTCTCTCGCTATTTCAAGAATCATGGCGAAAATGATGATGGGAGTTCAAGTGATTGATCCAGCCACTGCTCGTGGTGAACAGAAAGAACTTGTGACTCTCATTCACCGACTCTCACAGAGAGCTGGGCTCACGACCATGCCTGAAGTCGGCATTTA
>DDPO01000140.1:12661-12933 GCA_002342225.1 Bdellovibrionaceae bacterium UBA2466
AACTCCATGAACCCGCAGGCCGTAGAAGGTGTTTTAGGCCACGAAGTGGCTCATATCGCTAATGGTGACATGGTCACCATGACTTTAGTTCAAGGTATCGTGAATACTTTTGTCATGTTCTTTGCGAGAATTGCGGCTTGGATGCTGAGTAGCTATCTTGAGGGAAATAGAGATCGGGAAGAGAGTCGCTCAGTGGGTTGGTCCTATTATCTGTGTAGCTACATTTTCGAAATTCTTTTCAGCTTACTTGGAATGTTTGTCGTTTGTTATTT
>DDPO01000108.1:0-33216 GCA_002342225.1 Bdellovibrionaceae bacterium UBA2466
GAAACGGCTCAAACCTTTATGTCTCGCGCTTTAGCTTTTAGCATATTAGCGTGGTTACAGACTCTCCCCGAGTTTGCAGTGGAAGCAAATATTGCTTGGCGACAGGAAAGAACTTTGATGATCGCCAATTTAACGGGGTCATTGCGTTTGATCACCGGGTTGGGTTTGCCAATGATATTTTTCGTTCATTTTTTCTTTCAGGGAGTTCGAAGTAAAAAATTTATTCGTGCAATTCAACTCGATGAGCAAGATTTTTTAAGTGTTCTAACTGTTTTTATTTCCATTGTTTACTTCATATTTATTTGGGCCAAAAGCTCCCTTACAGTTTATGACTCCATAGCTTTATTTGCGATTTATGGAATTTATCTTTGGCTTCTAAAATCATTTCCCGCTCACGACGAAGAGGATGTCGAAGATTTACCTTGGGTAGGAAAACAGCTTATTAAATTGGCTCCGGTGCCAAAAGTTATTGGGACTACAACACTATTTATCGTTGGTGGGGCTGCACTTTACTTCAGTGTTCACCCGTTTGTAGATACTCTCCAAAAGTGGGCTTTAAAATTTGGAATTCCCAGTTTTATTTTTATTCAGTGGGTAGCCCCTTTTCTTTCTGAGTTTCCTGAAAAAGTATCTGCTTTCAATTGGGCAAGGCAGAAAACGAAAGCACCCATGGCAGTGATGAATATGGTTGGCAGCAATATTAATCAGTGGACGATGCTGGCTGGCATGATTCCTATCGTTTTTAATCTTTCATTAGGACACTATGAGCCTGTTTTTTTAGATGCTGATCATCGTGCCGAGGTTTTTCTAACTATCGTTCAATCCTTGCTTGTAGGAATGTTATTGCTGGACCTAGAGTTTTCGATTGGTGATGCAGCCATTGTTTTTGTGCTTTGGTTTGTTCAGTTTGTTTTCTCATCGACCCGCGAAGTGATCACATATCTTTATTTGCTCTGGATTGCGTTGGAGTTGGTGAAGTATTTTATTCACTTTATGAAAGTGAAGGAACTTCCGAAAGCTATCATGATAGCGAAACAAAAATATGGAACTCCTAGATGAAAGCTGCTTACATTCTTGAACATGGGGGAGTTGATAAAATTGTTGTGGGCGAGTTGCCTAAACCCAAGCCGAAGAATGGCGAGGTATTGATCAAAGTTAAAGTGTCATCCATTAATCATTTGGATGTTTGGGTGAGGAAAGGATGGGCAGGTCTTAAAGTCCTTAAGCCTCATGTTCTAGGTGGTGATGCATCAGGAGTAGTGGAAGAGTTGGGGGCTGAAAGTCATAGTTTTAACGTTGGGGATGAAGTGATTATTCATCCGGGGCTTAGTTGTGGAGAATGCGAGAGCTGCATAGGGGGGTGGGAGAGCCTCTGTCCGGAATATACCATATTGGGTGAGCAAGTATCAGGAAGTCACGCTGAGTGGATAGTAATTCCCGAAAGAAATTTGTTTAGAAAACCTAAAAGTCTTTCGTTCTCTGAAGCTGCAGCCTTGCCATTAGTTTTCACGACTGCTTGGCAAATGATTGTTGTGCGGGCTAAAGCCCGCTCCGGAGATAAAGTTTTAATTCATGGTGCTGGAAGCGGAGTCAGTGTCATGGCCATTCAGATTGCTAAACATTTAGGACTTGAAGTAGCGGTTACATCGACGAGTGACGAGAAACTGGAAAAAGCAAAAGCCCTAGGCGCTTCGATTGGGTTTAATTCAGATAAGTTGGATTTTTCACGAGAGATTAAAAAAATATGGGCAAAGGGACCTGATATTATTTTGGATCATATCGGTGAGGCTTTCTGGGAAAAAAATATCAAGTGTTTGAAGTCTGGTGGAGTTTTGGTTACGTGCGGTGCGACGAGTGGAAGCACTGGTAAGACGGATCTCAAGCACCTGTTTTTTCGACAACTTTCATTATTGGGATCTACGATGGGAAATAAAAAAGATTTTATAAATGCCATCCAGTTGTGTGAATTGGGTAAAATCAAGCCCGTCGTGGACAGAGAGTTTTATTTGAATGAGGTGGCTGAAGCCCATCGTTATATCGAGGATAAACGCCAGTTTGGTAAAGTTCTCATCAAAGTGTCAGAATAAAACTGTTTTCTTGATGAAAATCTGGTTTGTGGGCTGCATGAGTTAAAGCCCAGTAGGATATTTTGTTTTCAGGATGCTCTAGAATTGTTGATAAACCTATTTGCGTGTCACCACTACCAAGGAACCCAAGCTTTGACAGCAAAATTCGAACTCCAAAGTTAGCTTCTGTGTCGCAGTGAGAGATGTGAGTCACTGAAAATAGAGAAGAGTTCAAATCGATATTGAGAGAGCTTTTAGTCCGATAATCGTCGAAAAGAAAAATACACCAGTCTCCTGTAAAACCGAAATTCCACTCTAAGTAGCGACTGCCCCGTTTAAGAAAAACTTCTAAACATGTGTGTTGATAGAGCCCTTCGACTCTAGTGGGGTTTTCTTTCGGTGAAGGAAGATTCAGTGATGTGATATTACCAGTGATAGAAAAGTGAACGACAAGTTCGTTTTCTATGAGGGAAAAGTCCACATGAACGGCAAAGGGCGAGGGTGGGGACTCAAAAGGTTTAAGAACATAACGGTTCATAGCATGTGCTCGCCGAACAATATTACGCTTCTCTGGTCACAATGAAAACCCGTCTCTTCACCTCGCTATTCATGGTGAGGTATCACATTTTAATAAGGGCTCTAAGTTGTTGAAAAGTATAACTAAAAATGAATTGACTGGGAGTTCTAGTAGGAGTTTACTTTTCCTTGTGATAGATCTGTGACCCGTAGGTCACTTCATTTCCTTTATGGTAGATGTAACTAAATTTAGATCAGAGTTAGAGCAGTGGATTTCAATGATGGCCCGAGCCGCTAGAATCCTTATCACTTCTCCGGGAGCGGCCGACGGTGATTCTATTGGTGCTCAGTTGGCGCTTCGTCGAATGATTTTACAAAGATTTCCAAAAGTGTCTGCACTGATTGTGAACGATGAACCTCTTCCTGTGAGGTATCAATTTTTACCTGAAGCAGAATGTGTTCATACTCCGGAGTCTTTTTTAGCTTCCGGAGAGAGTTCTGAATTTGATGTTGCTATTATTGTCGATGGCGGAATTGACCGAGCCGGTAGAGTTCGACCCTACTTCGAAAAGGCTAAAACAACCGTTTTTATTGATCATCATGCTGTTAGTATCGATTTTCCTTATACCATCAGAATTGTAGAGCCCACAGCTTCTTCAACTACTGAACTTATGTACCACCTTTCTCAAACAGCGGATTTTAAAACCCGAGTTGACTCCGATTTTGCTCAGCTTATTTACTTAGGGCTTGTATTTGATACCGGTTTTTTTAGACATTCCAATACTACCCCAGAGGTCATGGAGTTGTCCGCATCACTTTTAAGGACAGGATTTGATTTCACGCGTGTTGGCGAAAGAGGCATGCTCGAGCGTAGTTTTTCAAGCTTAAAAATGATGTCTGAGATACTCAACCAATCGCAACTAAAAGCGCAGGGAAAAATTATTTGGAGCACTTTACCTCAACAAACTTTAAGGAAATATCGTGCGGTCGATGATGATCGAGAAGGGATCATTGACCACATGTTCCTTACCCGAGGAATCGAAGTGGCAGTCCTTTTCTTCGAATTGAGCTCCGGACAGACTAAAGTCTCATTTCGATCTCAAGGAAATGTGGATGTCGCTTCGTTTGCTAGGTCTCTGACTGAGCATGGTGGAGGGCACAAAAAGGCTGCAGGAGCTCTATTAGAAAAAAATATTTTTGAAGCTTCTTCTTTTGTGTTGGAAAAATTAGAGGCTATTCTGAGAAACGCATGAAGAGATTAATTCCTTTTTTTCTGGTTTTGTTTTTTTTGCCTTCAGAGGCTTGGCCCCTAGATTTAACTTTTGATGGGGAACGAGGCTCGTGCCAAGAATTTCATTTGACCAAAAAAATGACCGTGTACAAAGATCCCAGCCTGTTCGTAGGAAGGTTGGGACAACTTATTGAGGATCCTCAGCGTGGTTGGGAGGACTTGATGAGTGACAACCCGATCTTAACAACTCTTGAGGGAACTGTTCTACTAATGAAATTAGGGAGCCCAGTAGAATTTAAAAACTTTGGTCTCATTTCAAAATTCTATGAATTGGTAGAGCCTCGATTGAAACTTGATAACGGAAAAAAGACCTCTAGTCATTCGACTCAAAAGCCCAGTAAAGGTCCCTTGGTAGTTCCTGTTCGATTATGTAGCTCAGCTTACAGTGATTCTTTAGGCTTTGTTTTGGTTTCTGATTTTGAGAAGGCTTTGAAGGATGATGTACCACCGGGAGTGTTGCCACCCTCTATTTACCCTAACCCTATACCTAAATTGCGGAATCCTTAAGCAGCTTTCTTAACGGTAATTTTATTTCGTCCGTTCATTTTCGATTCGTATAAGTATTCATCGGCAGTCTTAATAAGTTCTTCGTAAGTCTCATAGTTATCGATCTCATAAGTGGCTATTCCTATACTTACTGTAACTTTGATTGGGTGAGACATGTAATTGAGGTCAAGACCAGCTACACTGCTTCTGATTCTCTCTGCAACAACTTCGGCAGAGCTAGCGGGAGTGTTTCTTAAAATCGCTGCAAACTCTTCCCCACCGTAACGGCAGGCCAAATTCTCATGGCGCAATCCTTTTTTTAGCATCTCTCCAACTCGGCCGAGCACGTAGTCACCCGCAAGATGTCCGTAGGAGTCGTTGATTTTTTTAAAAAAATCGATATCGATCATAAGGAGGCTCAAGGGAGTTTTGTTGCGACGACTGAAACTGAATTCTCTAGACAGAGTGTCTATAAAGTACCGTTTGTTGTAGAGTTTTGTAAGACTATCGCAATTCGCTTCTTGATATTTTTGGTTCTGTACTCGTTGGTAGTCTGCGAACTCGTAGGAGAACTTAAAGTAAAGTCGAGTGCCTATGAGTAGGCGATCTCCATTGTTTAATACATGAGACTTAATTTTTTTTCCGTTTACAAAAACTCCGTTAGTACTGTTTTCATCGACGATAGTCGTTTTTCCTTCTAAGTCGGTGATCGTTGCGTGAAAACGTGAGATATGAGGGTCCTCAACCCAAATTCCACACGATGAATCTCTTCCGATTTTCAAAGTTTTATTTTTAAGATTAAAGACTTGACCACTGCCTAAACCCGAGAGTTGAGTCAAACAAGGGTCCATGGGTTGGGAGGTTTCTTCCACTTTGGCTTTGGTTGTGGCAATCTGAGTTTTATCCCTGATTTCTTCATCATCATTGAAGTTTTTCTTATCGCTCAAGTTAACCTCGTTATGGCAAGTTTTAACAACTCTTTATCGACAGAAATACCTAATTTCTTGAGGGAAAGTGGCCCCTCTGGGAATGAGTTGTATACTTGATTTTGTTCGGTCAATTTTCGATGGGGTGCGTAACAAAAATATGATTGCTCAAGCCTAAATAGGGTAGTAATTTTATATAATTACATTGCTGACGCGCTAATTGGGGGGAGATTATGGCGAAAGAGCCCACGTTAAAAGAATTACTAGAAACTATGATTTGTGCCCTTGTGGATATCCCAGAGGAAGTAAAAGTTTCCGAAGTCGCTGGAGAGCAAACCACTGTTTTTGAACTTGTTGTAGCTAAAGAAGACCTTGGAAAAGTGATTGGCAAACAAGGTAAGACAGCCAAAGCTTTGAGGACAATTCTTACCGGTGCCTCTACTAAGCTCAGAAAACGCTCAGTTTTAGAAATTATTGAATAAGAGCGTTTAACTCTATTACTCAGTAAATGCCGCTCTCATCATTTCTCGATTTAATCTGGCAATATTTTCGAGTTTTATCTCTTTAGGGCATGCCGCTTCACAGGCACCTGTGTTTGAACAATTTCCAAATCCTTCTTTATCCATTTGGGTTACCATGCCGCGAACTCGTTTGGCTCTTTCAGGGTGCCCTTGGGGAAGTTGAGCGAGGTGAGAAACTTTCGCTGACACAAACAACATCGCCGATGAATTTTTACAAGCTGCTACACAAGCACCACATCCGATGCAAGCAGCTGAGTCCATCGCGCTCTCAGCCGTATCGTGTCCGATCAAGATGCTGTTTGCTTCGGGTGCATTACCTGTATTAACTGAGACAAATCCTCCAGCCGCCATAATACGATCAAAAGCTGTTCGGTCGGTGGCTAAATCTTTAATTACGGGAAAAGCTTTGGCTCTCCAAGGTTCGACAACAACTGTATCTCCGTCTTTGAATTTTCTCATGTGGAGCTGACAAGTAGCAGTCCCAGTTTCAGGTCCATGAGCGTTTCCGTTGATCATGAGAGAACAGGAACCACAGATTCCTTCTCGACAGTCGTGGTCGAACTCAACCGGTGTTTCTCCTTTTTTAACGAGTTCTACGTTTAAAACGTCTAACATCTCCAGAAAAGACATGTCAGGTGACACATTGTCGATTGGATAATCTTTAAAACCGCCTGGGGCTGAGGGGCCATTTTGTCGCCAAATTTTTAATTGTAGCTTCATAGAAGTTCCCTTTATTTGTAGTTTCTCTGCGCAATATGAGCGAATTCAAACTTCAGAGGTTCTTTGTGCAGTTTAGGTTTGTCTGCAGAAAATTCCCAAGCTGCCACGTGAGAAAAGTTTTCATCATCTCTGAGGGTCTCACCCTCTGGAGTCTGCATCTCTTCTCTAAAGTGACCTCCACAAGATTCTTTTCTTTCAAGAGCATCAACACACATGAGCTCTCCTAGCTCGATAAAGTCAGAGACCCGTCCAGCTTTTTCAATCTCAGAGCTCAAGCACTTGTCGTCTTGGGGAACCCAAAGAGTACTCCAGAACTCCTCTTTGAGGGCTTTGATCTGAGAAATAGCTTCTTTGAGACCTTGCTCATTTCGACCCATTCCACACTTATCCCACATAATTTTTCCAAGCTTTCGATGAAGAGTTTCAGCGCTTTGATTTCCTTTGACCTTCTTGAAAGCTTCGAGCCGTTCAACTACCGCTTGTGTGGTCGACTTGACTGCATCGTTATCTGATTTGATAGCCGCCATTTTTTCTGAGCCGATATAATTACCGACGCTATAGGGGGCTATGAAATAACCGTCCGCCAGGCCTTGCATGAGAGCAGAGGCTCCTAGTCGGTTCGCGCCATGATCTGAAAAGTTGGCTTCACCCAAAACAAAGAGACCAGGAATATTGCTCATCAAATTGTAGTCTACCCAAAGTCCTCCCATGACATAGTGAACTGCAGGATAAATTCTCATAGGGACTTTATAGGGATTTTCATCAGTGATCTTTTCATACATTTGGAAAAGATTTCCGTATTTTTCTCGAACCTTGGCTTCTCCCATTCTTTGGATGGATTCCGCGAAGTCTAGATAAACAGATAATTTGCTATTACCTACGCCCCGACCTTCGTCACACATTCGTTTTGCGGCACGCGAGGCAACATCCCTAGGCACCAAGTTTCCGAAAGCAGGGTACATTCTCTCAAGAAAATAATCTCTTTCTTCCTCCGGAATGTCGAGCGGACCACGACTGTCTCCGACTTTTTTCGGAACCCAAACTCGTCCGTCATTACGAAGCGATTCCGACATCAGAGTAAGTTTGGACTGATGATCTCCTGATACTGGAATGCAGGTTGGATGAATTTGTGTAAAACAAGGGTTGGCCATATAGGCTCCTCGTTTGTACGCTCTCCAAGATGCTGTGCAATTACTGGCTTTGGCATTGGTCGACAAGAAAAACACATTTCCGTAACCACCTGTGGCTAACACGACAGCGTCTGCAGTGTGACTTGTAATCTCTCCGGTCTTTAAATTCCTAGTTACGATTCCGCGGGCTTTACCATCGGAAAGAATCAGATCTAGCATTTCGTGACGAGGAAAGATCTCAACCGTTTTATCGCCAGCTTGTCTCATTAGGGCGCTGTAAGCGCCTAAGAGAAGCTGCTGTCCCGTTTGTCCCTTTGCATAGAAAGTTCGTGAAACCTGAGTGCCGCCGAAAGAACGGTTGGTTAGAGTTCCGCCATACTCTCGAGCGAATGGAACTCCCTGAGCCACACATTGATCAATGATATTCACTGAAACTTCAGCTAAGCGGTAAACATTCGCCTCTCTGGATCTGTAATCGCCCCCTTTGATAGTATCGTAGAAAAGTCGCTGAACCGAATCTCCATCATTTTGATAGTTTTTAGCGGCGTTGATTCCACCTTGTGCTGCAATGGAATGAGCTCTACGAGGGCTTTCATGATAAGTGAAAACTTTAACTCGATACCCTTGCTCGGCCAAAGTGGCTGCTGCAGCCGAACCCGCAAGTCCTGTGCCCACTACAATAATAGTGTGCTTCCGACGGTTGGCGGGATTCACAAGTTTGTTTTCAAATTTTCTTTCAGTCCATTTGTGTTCAATAGGACCGCTAGGTATTTTGGAGTCCAACATGATTAGTTACCTCCGTAAAAGTAGCCATAGATGGGTTGAATGAAAAAACCACCTGCGACGATGAGTGCAAAGAGCCATCCCAATTTTTTGATGAGACACTGTCTAACACTGAAAAGACCTAAAGATTGAAATGATGCGGAAAAACCGTGGGCCAAGTGGACAAACAGTACCAGCATCGAGAAAAGGTACCAACCCGAGTAAAGGGGCGATTTGAATTTTTCAATGATCAACTTATGGAGGTCCCGCATTTCAACTCCGTTGTAAGTGACTGGGTAGTAAGGACCGTATTTGAAAGTAATCAAGTGGAGCACAACGAAGACCAACACTAAAATACCCGTCAAAGCCATATATCGGGAACCGAAACGAGCATCTTTTTCGCAGTTAGAGGGATTTTGTGAGGGAGCTAATGCTCGGGCAACTTTGTTCTCCAGTGCAAGTTTTAAAGCCAACCCCATGTGGACCACAAACATAACGAGCAAACCTACCTCTGCGACGTAAATCAAAGGGTTGGTAATAAGTCTGTGTCCGTAAGTGTTGTAGGCTTCTGGACTAACAAACATCAGCATGTTGCCAGCCATGTGAGTGAGTACAAATCCGGAAAGGCCAAGACCTGTGAGTCCGACTAGAAACTTTCTCCCGACGGATGATTTTAAAAAGATTTTTAAAGAGGCCATAAATGTCATTTCCTAAAAAAATTTAAGGGCCATAAGTTACGATGGAAAAGCCCCCCTCGTCTATAGTTTTTCTTACTACAAAGTGAGTTCGATCCCCCCAGCTAGGAATAAATAACCAGCCAACAAACGGATCTTTAGGGGTGGGCTAATATTATAATCAAGTCCTAAACCCACGTCCGCAGTAATAAAGTTGGAGCCTTTTACTGAGTGGGTTCCTCCGTCTGACGTATTTCGGGAGTCATATTCGATGGGGCGTAGCATTACCCCTGAATATCCCTCTATGTGGAAATCCCTTGAGACTGAATAAATAAGACGCAAATGGATGGGGGCCACCAGGAAAACGTGGGTAAAAGTTTGTGAAGGGTTTTGGAACGTCAGTTTTGACAAAGTAAATCCGGGCCCAGCTTCAAAGTGAACAAAACATGGGGGGCTTAGCTTGAATAAAGGAATCGAAAAGAGATGAAAATTTCCCACAGCTCCGAACCGTTTTTCGAAAAAGTTCTCGTGAATTAAAGGGGTACCTAAAAGAACAGAGAAGCTTACGGATTCAAAAGTACTGGGTTGGGCTTTGGTTGGGTTGTTTTGGGCTTTCGGCGTTTTTGGACGCGGCAGGTTAGAATCTCGTTTGGGGGATAGAATAGACTTTGGAACTAATTTTTTGGGTTGGTTTTCGGCCCAAACCGGAAAGCAAAAAAGAAAGCTCAATAAAGTAAAGGTAGGAATCAACAGGACCGATTTTTTGAGCATACAAAAGACTTTCCAAGCTAGCTTGAGTGACTATAATGCCACATTATGCCGAACATTAATACAACCAAGGAAATGGTTTCTAAACTCTATACCCAGATGCAATCTCGAATTGCTGAGGTTAAATCCAAAGTTAATCGTCCTTTAACTTTGGCTGAAAAAATACTTTTCGGACATCTCGATGATCCCAAAACACAGGAATTGAAATCTGGGGAAAGTATTCTGGCGCTGCGGCCAGACAGAGTTGCTATGCAAGACGCAACCGCGCAAATGGCCATTCTTCAGTATTTAAGTTCCGGCAAGAAACAGACCGCGGTTCCCACAACTGTGCATTGCGACCATTTGATTCGAGCGGAATCGGGAGCCAATGCGGATATGAAGACAGCCCTCGATGAAAATCGTGAAGTTTATGATTTCTTACAAACCGCTTCGGCCAAAGCGGGAATAGGTTTTTGGAAACCAGGCTCCGGTATTATTCACCAAGTTGTTTTGGAAAACTATGCTTTTCCAGGGGGCCTCATTATTGGAACCGACTCTCATACTCCAAATGGTGGAGGTATGGGAATGCTAGCTTGTGGAGTCGGTGGTGCAGATGCTGTCGATGTTATGGCAGGCCTTCCTTGGGAAGTGAAGTATCCCAAACTCATCGGCGTTCATCTGAAAGGTCAGATGAAGGATTGGACTTCCCCTAAAGACGTGATTTGCAAACTCTGCGGAATTCTCACAGTTAAAGGTGGAACCAATCGAATCATCGAGTATTTTGGATCGGGAGCTCGTTCGATTAGCTGCACCGGCAAAGCTACTATCACGAATATGGGAGCTGAACTTGGGGCGACAACTTCCGTTTTCCCATTTGACGAAGAGATGGAAAAATACCTCAAGGCCACCCGTCGTGAGGATTTAGCAGTTTTGGCTCGGCAAAATGAAGCTCTTTTGAGAGCCGATGATGATGTCGAAAAAAATCCAGCCAAGTATTTTGATCAAGTTATTGAAATCGATCTTTCAACTTTGGAGCCCCAAGTGGTCGGGCCTCACTCACCCGATGTTGCTCGAGGAATATCTCAGCTTGCTCACGACGTAAAAGAAAAAGGTTGGCCCGAGAAACTTTCATCCGCTTTGGTGGGAAGTTGCACTAATTCTTCCTATGAGGATATTTCGCGCTGTATGGATATTGCGAAACAAGCTGCTGATCAGGGGATTACTTTACCGATACCTTTTATGGTGTCCCCTGGATCTGAGCAGGTTTTTGAAACCATAAAGAGAGATGGGCAGTTGGCTGCTTTAGAAGCCATTGGAGCCACTGTTTTATCAAATTCCTGCGGTCCCTGTATTGGACAGTGGAAAAGAAATGACATCAAGAAAGGTGAGCCCAATGCTATTTTAAGTTCTTTCAACAGAAACTTTCCGGCGAGAAACGATGGTAATCCGGAAACTTTATCTTTTATAAGTAGCCCAGAGATTGTGTTGGGGGTGGCTTTGTCTGGCAAACTCACGTTTAATCCGTTGACGGATGAATTGACTGCCAAATCAGGGAAAAGATTTAAACTAAACCCACCCAAGAAAGCTCCAGCTGTTCCTGCCGAGGGGTTTAAGTTTTCTCAAAGTGGCTACGTCGAGCCGCCTGCGGATGGCTCAAGAGTGGATGTCGTCGTTAACCCCACTAGTAAACGATTGCAGCTTTTAAATCCTTTTCCAAAATGGGATGGAAAAGACTTTGATAAGTTACCACTGCTTCTAAAGGCTAAAGGAAAGTGCACTACCGACCATATTTCTCCCGCAGGTCCTTGGTTAAAATTCAGGGGCCATTTAGATAACATCAGCGATAATATGTTTACGGGCGCCATTAATGCTTTTTCAGGTCAGGCGGGAGTTGCCAAAAATCTTTTAACATCTGAAACGCAAAGCATTCCTGTGGTTGCCAGAGAATATAAAAGTAAAGGAATGAGGTGGATTGTTGTAGGCGATGAAAATTATGGCGAGGGAAGTAGTCGTGAACATGCAGCTATGTCGCCTAGGTTTTTGAATGGAGCAGCAGTTATTGTAAAAAGCTTTGCTCGAATTCATGAAACCAATCTCAAAAAACAGGGAATATTACCGTTCACATTTAGTTCTCCTCAGGATTACGACAAAGTGAAGGAAACTGATAGAATTAGTATTGTCGGACTCAAGGACTTAGCCCCAAAAAAACAGATGACCGCTATCCTTCACCATGCCGACGGCACTGAAGATAAAATTCTCTTAAATCACTCTATGACCCAAGACCAAATCGCTTGGTTTAAGGCTGGATCGGCTCTTAATCTTTTGGCAGGAGTGGGGTGAACGAACAATTTACAAAAGTCATTAGGGCAGACAAAAGTTGGCTGTCCTTTGACTTTCGTTCTTTCTTTCTCTACAGAGACCTCCTTTTTTTAATGATTCGGCGGGAGTTTGTATCGAAGTATAAACAAACTTTACTCGGGCCGATCTGGTTTGTGCTGCAGCCTACATTGATGGCGTTAATCTTTGTGTTCCTCTTTTCGGAAACTTTGCATGTTCCGACTGATGGAGTGCCGCCAGTACTTTTTTATTTTTCTGGGATCATCGTTTGGAATTTTTTGTCCAACTCGATGGGAGCTATTTCTTTATCGATGCTCAATTACGCAGAGCTATGTAAGAAAGTCTATTTTCCGAGGCTGTTTTTGCCTGTTTCTCAACTCTGTTCCGGTTTTTTTGCTCTCTTCATTCAATTTGTCGTCTTAGCAGCGCTCTACTTGTATTTTTACGCACAAACGGAATCGGTGAGTTTTCGACCTGACATGCGAGTTTTTTTAATTCCATTTTGGATGTTTCAGCTTTCAATGCTAAGTCTTGGCGTAGGAACATGGATCGCTGCTTTAACATCGCGTTATCGAGATTTTCACCACCTAACTCAGTTGGGGCTTACTGTTTGGATGTATGCTTCGCCCATTAGCTATTCTCTAAGATTAGTCTCTTCAAAGTGGAAATGGGTAGTGTTGGCCAACCCGGTTTCTCCGATTATTCTATCTGTACGTTCGGCTCTTTTTGGAACTGAGGCGTTGTCCTTGAAAATTCAGTTGGTTTCTTTGGTAGTGGCTTTTTGTGTTTGTTCCTCAGGGCTTTTGTTTTTCAACCGCGTTCAGAGAAATTTTATTGATACTGTATGAAACACCTGATTGAAGTTGAAAATCTTTCCAAATCCTATCGCACCGGACAGCGAGGATTTCGTTCCTTAAGGGATTCGTTTCAGTACTGGTGGGTCGAAGCTCTAAAAAAAGATAAAAAATCTGATCCTCAATTTCGCCACTTTTGGGCGTTAAAAGACATTTCTTTCAGATTATTACCTGGGGAGGCTGTGGGTATTTTAGGAAGAAATGGTGCAGGCAAATCGACGTTGTTACGGATATTGGCTAGTTTAACTGAGCCGACGATGGGGCAGGCAACTTTGAGAGGGCGTGTCGCATCTCTTCTTGAGATTGGTAGTGGTTTTCATCCTGATTTGACTGGCCGTGAGAACATCTATCTCAACGGTGCCTTTTTGGGTATGAGTAAAAAAGAGGTTGGCTCTCAATTTGATGCGATAGTTCAGTTTTCTGAGAATGAGAGTTTCATCGATACTCCCGTGAAACATTATTCCAAAGGGATGTACACTCGGTTAGCATTCTCAGTCGCCGCTCACTTGAATGCCGATATCTTGCTTTTAGATGAAGTATTGGAAATGGGAGATCTTGCCTTTCAAAAAAGAGCTATTCAAAAAATGATTGAACGAAAAAAAGAAGGAAAAGCCATACTTTTTGTTTCCCATGACTCCGAAAGGGTACAATCGCTTTGCGAGCGAGCCATTTTCTTGAACGAAGGGCAACTTGTCTTTGACGGGGAGATGAAACAAGGAATGGGCTATTACTTACAAACAGTGATACCAACATCGAGGAACTTGACATGAACTTGCCATCTCAATGGATTCAACACGACAAAGATATTCGCCCTTACCTTTGGAGTCACAGAGTCCTAAATATCGGTAAAACTGCTCTAACTTTAGGGTTGTTGGTATGGTTTGTGGTCTCACTGAGGGCTTTTTATTTGGAGAGTTTTTTCGAAAAGAACATTTCTCAACCATTTTTAAGATGGTTGGGTTATTTCGGTTTAGTTTTAGCCGTTCTCGAAGTTCTCACTTTTCCATTTAGTTTAGGGCATCATTGGGTTGAGCGGAGTCATCATCTTTCAAAACAAAGTTATTTAAGTTGGTTATGGGATAAAGTGAAGGGCTGGATGGTCGGTGCCATTCTCGGATCGTTTTTTCTATTTATCCTCTATAGCTGCATTTCGAAATTCGAAGAGCAGTGGTGGTGGGTTACGGCTGTGTTGTTCATGTTCGTGTCTATTGGGCTTGCACAATTGGCACCGGTGGTTCTGATTCCGCTTTTTTTTAAGCTTGAACCCATGCAGTCTGGACCGTTGAAGGAACGACTTCTTAAAATGTGCGAATCATTCAACGTGGAAGTTAAAGATGTTTATCATTTAGGAATGGGAGAAAAGACTGAGAAAGGAAATGCAGCTTTTGTGGGACTTGGAAAAACGAAGAGAATCATGATTGGTGACACTCTTTATAAGAAATTTCCACCCGACCAAGTTGAAGCGGTTTTCGCACATGAGTTGGGGCATCAAGTGCACAACGACCTGTGGAAGGGAATAATGCTTTCAGGGGGCTTATTATTTGTAAGTTTCTACTTAACTCACCTGATACTTTCTCGTTATGTTCTTCCCTTTTTTCAATCGGAAATGGCGCAGCCATTCGGAGCTTTATGTTTATTAGTAGTATTTTCATTAGTGCAAATGCCAATCGGATTAGGTCAAACCTTATTCTCGAGATGGCGGGAGCGAATGGCTGACCAATTTGCTTTTGAGCGAATTGGGAGTGGTGAAAAATTAGCAGATGCTTTAGAACAGCTTACTTATCAAAACCGAGGTTTGTTTCGACCCAATTCACTCATTGAATTTTTTACCTATTCTCACCCGGCCCCATGGCGGAGAATTACAAAGTTAAGAGGCTTCGGGGGCTCCTAAAATGAGAACAGTTTTGTTTTTTCTCACTATCCTTTTACAAACCGGGGCTTGTTTTGCTTTTTTGCCGCTTATTGGAACCAAGGATGTAAACAGTCCAGAAAATTCTACAGTTATTTTGATTTCTATGGACGGATTTAGAGCTGATTATTGGGATAAAGTAGAAACACCCAGATTTCATGAACTCATGAAGCAGGGAGTATTAGCTTCAAATCTACAACCAGTGTTTCCTTCAGTAACCTTCGTTAATCATTATTCCATTGTGACCGGTCTTTATGCCGAACATCACGGTATTGTGAATAACTCGATGTGGGATCCCAAAACTGATAGAAAATTTGAGATCTCCGATACAAAAGAAGTGAATCGAAGCGACTGGTGGCAGGGAGAACCTATTTGGGTTACCGCTGAGAAACAGGGGCTGAAAACGGCTTCAATGTTTTGGGTTGGAAGTTCGGCTGAAATTGGAGGTTATCGTCCTAGCTATTGGTTTAATTACGATGCCTCTTTGCCGCGAGCGAAGCGAGTCAAACAAGTTTTAGATTGGTTAGACTATCCCCAAGATAAAAGGCCAGGTTTCATAACACTCTATTTTGAAGATGTTGATGAAGCAGGTCATTCTTATGGCCCTGATTCTGGCCAAGTTAAACTGGCTATTCAAAATTTGGATAGCAGCCTAGGTGAACTTTGGGATGGAATAAAAACCAGGGGACTGCAGGAGAAAGTCACCATCCTAATAGTCTCCGATCACGGAATGGCCAAAGTAGACAGAAAAAATCGGATCCGTCTGAACGACTACGTCAAAAAAAGTGAAGCTAAAGTCGTAGGAAAGGGGGCTCTTTCCTTGGTTTGGCCCAACAGCCAGACTGATTTAGAAACAATTTTAAGCAGAGTCAAAAAAACAGTGGGTCCCTTTATTGTATTACCAAAAGATAAGATGCCTAAGGAGTTTCATTACTCGAATCATCACCGAATTCCACCGCTTGTATTTTCAGCTAATTTAGGTTGGTACATCGATACAGGCCTTTTGCCTTCGTTAAAGCCCGAAACCTTTGGACTTCATGGCTACAACAATTCATTGCCCGAGATGCAGGCTGTATTTTTGGCAATCGGACCTAGATTTCCAAAAGACAGGAAAGTGGGGCAAGTAGTGAATGTCGATATTTACTCACTTCTAGCAGAAATTATGAAAATACGCCCCGCCTATAATGATGGAAACCTAAGCCGAATTGCGAGCGTAGTTGGGCTTCAAAATCCTTAAGCCCAACTTCATAAATCTCAGTGGGCTATCGGAGGGTGACTATCTCTCGTAGGAGCTGCTACTTTTAAGGTGCTCGGTAAGATGCCTAAAGAATCGAGCCCTGCGATCGATAAAACTTGAGCGATATCCTTTATGAAATGGAAAGTGAGTTGACTTCGAATTTCATCACTTACATCTTTTAAATCACCTGCATTTTTTTCTGGCAACAGAACAGTTGTAACTCCTGCCCTGTGAGCAGCAATTATTTTTTCTTTAATTCCGCCTACTGGCAGAACATTTCCCCTTAAAGTGATTTCTCCCGTTAAAGCTAATTTACTTGAGATAGGTTTGTTTTGTATCAAACTCATCAAAGCTAGGAAGATTGCAGTACCGGCAGACGGACCGTCTTTCGGAATAGCACCTGCAGGAACATGAATGTGGAAGTCGGACTGATCAAATCTAATATCCCCGGATTTGCCGATTTGTGAGCGCAATAGGCTGAGGGCGATTTGAGCAGACTCTTTCATGACGTCTCCCAATTGACCAGTAAGTGTTAGGCCGCCTTTGCCCTCCATCCTTGCCACTTCAATTTGAAGTATCTCTCCTCCGACAGGTGTCCACGCGAGTCCCGTGATAATTCCTGGCTTAACTTCAGCTTCGATCACCTCTGGGAAAAGTTTCTGAGGTCCTAAAATGGTTTCAACATCGGCTTTTAAGATATTGATTTTTTCGGGAGGTTTTTCACCGGCTAATTTCTCAGCAGCTCCCCGACATAAGTGCGCTAATTCTCGAGTGAGGTTTCTGACCCCGGCCTCTCTGGTATAGGCCTCGATCACGTGTCCCAATGCTTCGTCCTCGATAGTTAATTGGGCCTCGGAGATACCGTGATCTTTAATTACTTTTGGAATGAGATGGCGTTTGGCAATTTCCATCTTTTCAAGCTTTGAGTAGCTACTCATTTCAATAATCTCAAGTCGGTCACGAAGAGCTGGAGGAATAGTCTCAAGCATATTGGCGGTAGTCACAAAAAAGGCATTGGACAAATCATAGGGCACATCTAAATAGTGATCTGTGAATGTGTGATTCTGCTCGGGATCAAGCACTTCCAAAAGAGCAGAAGAGGGATCCCCTCTAAAATCGCTCCCTAACTTGTCTATTTCATCTAATAAAATTAACGGATCTTTAACTTGGGCCCGTTTCATTGCTTGGATAATTCTGCCTGGCATCGCTCCAATGTAAGTTCGTCTATGTCCTCGAATTTCAGCCTCATCTCTGACGCCCCCAAGACTAATACGAACAAAATTACGACCCAAAGCTTTGGCCATGGATTGAGCAATGCTTGTTTTGCCAACTCCAGGAGGGCCGGAAAGACATAAAATAGGTCCTTTCATGTCTTTTTTAAGTTTTGCTACTGCTAAAAACTGAAGGATGCGCTTTTTAACTTTCTCAATTCCGAAATGGTCCGACTCTAAAATTTCTCTAGCCTGACTAAGACTGATCTCCTCGCTTGGTGTTCCCGATGTTTTACTCCAAGGAACAGCTAGAAGCCAATCCAAGTAGGTTCTTATTACATGGTGTTCTGGGGAGGCTTTTGGAATGGAGTTGAGTCGCTTCAACTCCTCTTTGGCTATTTTTAATACGTCTTCCGGAAAACCAGCTTCGTCTATTTTTTTTGAAAGTCCATCAGAAGTCTTTGTTTCTTCACCAAGCTCTTCAGAAATTGTTTTGAGTTGCTCACGAAGCAGTTGCTCTCGTTGATCTTTGCTTAACCGCTCCATCATTTTATTCTGAATTTCACTTTGAAGAAGTAGTTTTTCTTTTTCTCGCAACATCTCACTTAGAAGCGAGTGAAGTCTTTCTTCAAGATCAGAGATTTCCAAAAGTCTTTGTTTAGCAGCTGTATTCAAATGAATGAACGTACAGCCGAGATCTGCAATTTGTGCGGGATCTTCAATTTGATTGAGTAGCTTGATAAGCGCTTCCGATCCGGGCGCTCCAGAAAGAGTCAGAATTGTTTTCCCTAGCTGTTTAATTTCACTAGCAATAGTTTCCACTCGCTCAGTATAAGTTGAGGTGATTTCCGGAAGTTGAAAACCTTTGGCTGCAAGGTATCCATCGTGCTCAAGTATTTCAGTGATTTGAAAACGAAATAGTCCATTAGCGACTACTTGGAGGCTCTCTTTTTCCAATTGAGTAATCTTGGAGATGAGACAAACAACTCCAACTGAATAAAGATCTTGGACTTCTGGTTTTTCTTTGGATGGGTCTTTTTGAGTGACTACAAGGAGAAGATCCCCCATTTTTTGGGCTTGTCTTACTGTTCTTATGCTTTTGGTGCGCCCCACGATCAAAGGTACTGCGGTATTGGGAAATAAAACTGTATTGCGAACAGGGAGAACAGGTACAATTTCGGGAAGCTCGATATTTTTATGTGACGCATCCATAAGACGACACCTTCTTACCGAACAGAGTATGTTACTCCTTTCAAAAAGGTCAATGGTTTGATTGAAAAATAGTGTTGTTAAATGGCAAAAAAGCTCAAAAAATCAAAGAAATAGACGGGCTCTAGAGTTAGACAAGCCTAATGCTGGGTAGGGCAGAAATAACAAAGGGGCTTAAAAGCCCCTTTGTTTTTAAAGCTATAAAAATAAAATTTCTATTTTCTACGCAATTTTTTCACGCGCATTTTCTTTTTGTTTTTTCGGCGTCTTGCTAAAGCGGGGTTTTGACGTTGTTGTTGTCTTCCTCGTCTTAATTTTGCTTTACGTTGAGCTTTTTTTTTCGCTGTTTTTCTTTTTTTCGCCATTTTGATTCTCCTTGTTCTTCAACTAAATTCAACTTCCCAGTTTGGTGTTTCAAAGTATAATTTGTTAAGGTTGCTTGGCAAACAAAATTATTAAATTATTTAAATAGGAATTTTTGATTGAAACACTTTTTATTTGTTTTAGTTCTTGTTGCTCAAAATCTTTTGGCTGGACAACCCCTCTACGTCGTCGGTGAAGACTATGTCCTCTTTTCGGAATCAAAACAGTCTACAGTTTTGGAGAGAGGAATTTTGCCTCGAAGCATGGCTCTAGACCCCGACCGGTGTCGTCTTTGGATTACGACCGACTCAGATTCCCAGTTAAAAGTGTTTGAAAAGGGGATAGAAGTTTCATCCAGCGAATATAAAGGACAGATTGTTTCTGAATTTAATCACCAACGATTTGTTACGGTTTCATCAACTGGGGACGTGCAATTTAGAGATTCGCAAGGGGAGGTTCTGTTTCAATTCCAGATTGAGAACACTGAGAGTTTAGTGAAACTTGCAATTCTTTCCAACGACGAGAGTTGGGGTCTGCTTCAACAGCCTAATCGGTCTGAAAAATCAAAAAATGACCTTTGGATCACCCGAATAAGCAGGGATGGGAAAACAACGAAAAAATTCCCTTTAGATCCAGCTGAAGAGTTTTGGGGAAAAGTTCAATTTTTTGTGGATGAATTTCGCAAACGGATCTGGATAGGCTATGCACGAGCATCGGCTCATCACGCTTATGCGCCGAAAGTTGAAAAGCTGAACCTAGAGGGCGGCTATGAGGGAACCTTTCAATGGGATGAGCGAGGTTTTTTCTTTGACGGGTGTATTGATCCTGTAGGCGATTTTATTTTGGCTAGAGATTTACCTTCTTCACCTTATACGGTTCCCGACTATTCGTTCATCGAAAAAATTAAGGGCCAAGGCAAACTGGGTGAGTTGCCTCAAAGGGTTTTAGAGCTTGAAACCAGTCGGCTGGTTGATTCGATGTCTTGTCAGGCAAAATCAATTTTTTTTGCTACCCATTCTATTTTCGGGAGCGAGCCCAAAAAGTTGTTAGTTTGGTCCGGAAATACCAACCAAGCACCGGAAGACTATCTCAATTTACCGGGCATTGCTAAGAAAGTCTTTATTTGTAATGAGCCAACTCATTAAGCTCGGATATGTCAGAAATTTCTAAAGAGGCAAGTGCGGGTATTAAAGCTTTCGCATTGAAGTTCAAATCGGTGAAAACTGCCTGAAATCGTGGCGGTGATGTATCGGTTTCATGGGCTAATTGGGCTACCCGGTTTGCGATCGCTTCCGATGAATCAATCCATTCCACTGCCATTGGAGCGGAATGAATAAGCTCGGGCAATAGAAGAGGGAAGTGAGTGCAGCCAAGAACAATGATATCAACTGCAGAACTGTTTTTTTCTGAAAATAAAGGAGCGATTTCTTTCCTGATTTCGTCCGCAGAAATTGTTTTTCCTCTCAATTTTTCCTCAGCTAATTCTACGAGTCGAGTGGATCCGACTTTGATGACCTGACAGTGAGGGGCATGGTCCCGAATTAAATGTTCGGTGTAAGGTCTACCTACTGTCCCAGGCGTTGCTAACAGTCCGATGGTTCCAGTCTTGGTTTTTAAAGCAGCTGGCTTGATAGCTGGAACCACTCCTACAACAGGTATTGAAAGTTCATCCCTTAACTTCTCAAGAGCAATTGTGCTAGCCGTATTACAAGCAATGACCATGAGAGAGGGAGCAAAGATTGTGTGAATTCGATTTGCGAGGTTTGTTATACAATGGGTAACTTGCTCTGGTTGTTTCGGACCATAAGGAAAGTTTTTGTTGTCGCACCCATAAATAATCGAAACATGGGGCACCGCTTGCCGTATAGCTTTAAAAATACTGAGCCCACCAACACCCGAATCTAAAATTGCAATCGTGGCTTTTTGAGAGGTCATTGGTCAGTCGCTCAGTGTATTCTTAAAAGTTCAGTAAGAGTATTCAATATCTTAGTTTTTATGATTCAAAGATTCCCAAAAAGTGTCGAATCTTTTTGATTGAAACCTACATGATTTTAATGGCTTGTCGAGTTGAATTGAGAGACTGGCTGAAAGTTTGGCAGGAGTCTCGAGTTTTTACAGCTGTTTAATTCTTGGTCCGCGCTTTGCTTTGAAGTTATGCTAAGGGGCAAGGGGGGGGAATATGAATTTTAACCACTGGGTACGTTCGTTTCTTTTATTGGGTCTTGTTTTTTTCTCTACTGTCGGGGCGAGGCTTTTAGCCGATCAGTGGCGCCCATCGAGCCAATCTTATCAGGCGCGGGAATTTAAAGAAGACTGCAGTTTGATTAAATCGGTTCATTCGAAAACTAAGAACATGCTTGATAGGAGACTCAATGACCTCAAATCCATTACTGCCTCTACACAAGCCAACTTTAAAGCTTTAAGTGAATGTCAGAAGAAAAATGGGATTTTAAATGCGGATTCAGATGAGGGGCAAACTCAGACGGCTATGATGTGCTCTGAAACTTACGAGCTTTGGCTTTTAGATGGAACTCACTTGTTGACTGTCGAGGAAGAGATTGAGGTTTTGAAATCAGAGGTTCAATCGCTTAATGGCGCAGAAAGTCGCAGATGCTCAGGATTTCAGGTCGCTATTCGCTAATAAATTAATTGAACCCTCCTCAGTTTTGTTGCGCTATGATAGTAGAGAGTAGCGAACAAATCTTGGGAGCTTTTCTGTGGCCATCTTTAGACCCCGCATCAAACTGAGTCGAATGATCTCTCCTGTCGACTTTTTCCTTTTTTTAGGGGTTCTGTTGTTTATATATGGGATGTTAGGAATGACCCATGAGTGGGTTCAGCCGTACCATCCGAAAACAGAAATCCAGCTAGGTTTCAAAAACCTTCTTCAGTATTCCTTTTTTTCGCTGTTCCGTGTGTTCGCTGCTTACCTTTTGTCGCTGCTGTTTACTTTTACTTACGGGTATCTTGCGGCGAAATCCAAAGTGATGGAACCTGTTTTAATCTCTTTGTTGGATATCTTGCAAAGCATTCCGGTTTTAGGCTTTATGCCTGGTTTCGTGTTAGCTCTAGTGCGATTTTTCCCTAATAGTAATTTTGGTTTGGAGCTTGCTGCCGTTTTAATGATTTTTACGGGGGAAGGATGGAATTTGGTCTTCAGTTTTTATTCTTCAGTTCGGGGCGTACCCCAAGAGGTCAGAGATATGACCTCTATTTTCCGGCTGAACAAGTGGAAGGTTTTAAGGACTGTAGAAATTCCATACGCTATGAATGGACTTCTCTGGAATAGCATGTTGTCAATGGCGGGGGGCTGGTTCTTTTTAATGGTGATCGAATCTTTCACTTTAGGCGAACAAGATTTTCGATTGCCAGGCATAGGCTCATATATGGCCGTTGCTTATGACAAACATGATTATAGTGCGGTGACTTTAGGAATTTTAGTGATGTTCGCTCTCATTTTTGTAGTGGACAGAGTTTTATGGGCTCCCCTTGTGGTTTGGTCTGAAAAGTTTCATTACGAAAAAAAGATGAGGACTCCTGAGGAGGGCTCAGGCTCTATAGTGCTCGACCTTTTACAGAAGTCGCATATCATTGAAAGATATTTTGAGCTTCGTGTAATGATAAAAAAACGATGGGACCAACGACTTTCCAAATCACAAATCTCTCGAAATTTAATAAAACGATTTAATAGACCTGGAAGACTCAGTTCGACTTTAATTCGATTGCTTCGGGGGCTTTTTTTGATTTTGGGAGTTCTCTTTTTTATTTGGGCAGGAACTCAAATGTATCAATTGATTTCCGCTACTAAGCCTTCTGAATGGTTGTTACAGCTCAGAAATACATTCTTAACTTTTTTGAGAGTGACATCAGCCGTATTGATAGGAAGTTTATGGACGATTCCTGTGGGCGTTTTTATTGGAACTCATCCCCAATGGACTAGAAGGCTTCAGCCTTTAGTTCAGATTGTAGCTTCATTTCCTGCTCCAATGCTTTTCCCAATATTAACCCTCATGATGATTCGTTTAGGAATCAATTTTGAGTGGGGCAGTATCGTTTTGATGCTCTTTGCATCGCAATGGTACATCCTCTTCAATGTCATCAGTGGAGCCACGTTGATTCCTAAAGAACTTATCGATTTAGGTCTTCTCTTCCGATTGAATGGGGTCCAGCAGTGGAGAGCGATTATCTTTCCATCTATTTTTCCCTCTCTGGTTAATGGGTGGATTACAGCGGCGGGTGGAGCATGGAATGCAAGCATTGTAGCCGAACTGGTTCAACAAGGTGAACATAAACTCATTGCTACCGGAGTGGGTAGTTCAATTACTCAGGCCGCTCAAACGAGTAATTTTCCTCAGCTTGCCACGGGTATTGTCGTGATGATTACGATTGTAGTTTTACTCAACCGCTTACTTTGGGGTAGTCTCTACAAATTAGCCGAGACGAAATATCGTTTGGAGTAGCCCATGGGAAATACACACAAGGAACATTTGTTGGTTCTTGAGAGAGTTTCACAGACTTTCAGGACATCAGTAAAGAGTGAACTCCAAGTTTTGAAGAACATCAATGTTTCAATTAATTCAGGCGAAATTGTTGCGTTTCTCGGCCCCTCTGGATGTGGAAAAACTACGACTCTTAAAATTATGTCTGGTTTAATTTCGCCTACCGAGGGAGCCGTATATACGCACGGTAAACCACTCAAGGGAATCAACGAAAAGATAGCGATGGTTTTTCAAAATTTCGTTCTGTTGCCTTGGTACACAGTTAAGCAAAATGTTGCTCTCGGACTACAGGCTTTGGAGTTAACTCAACGACAGGTTAATAATCGCGTGAATGAGTCTATAGATCTTGTCGGTCTCGGAGGCTTCGAGGAGGCTTATCCCAGAGAATTGTCTGGTGGAATGAGGCAAAGGGTGGGTATTGCGAGGGCTCTTGCCGTTCGACCAGAGATTTTATGTTTAGATGAGCCATTTAGTGCACTCGACGTTTTGACAGCCGAAAACTTACGGGCTGAAGTAATCGATATTTGGAGCGAGAAGTCGAAAGCCATCAAAAGTGTTTTATTGGTTACTCATAATATTTATGAAGCAGTCGTCATGGCCCAGAGGATTGTCGTTTTTGGCACAGACCCAGGACATATCAGAACTGTTTTAAATAACCCCTTGGCCTATCCTCGAGATCCAAAAGATCCCAAGCTTCAGGAACTAGTGGACGTTATTCATGCAGTTATCACCGAAGCCTTGATCCCTGAGGAAATGGATCGGCCTGCACTTATTCAACCGGCCTGGTATCAAGGACTAGAAAACATTCCTCATGTCGGGCCCAGTGAAATTGTGGGTTTGTTGGAAGTTTTGGACAATTCAGGAGGGAAGATGGATATCTTCAAGCTCTCCACGGAAACTGCGAGTGAGTTTGGACATTGCCTAGCGGTCACAAAGACTGCCGAACTTTTGGATTTTGTAGATACTCCCAAACAAACAGTGACTTTTACCGAGTTTGGTAAGCGCTTTATGAGAGCGGACACCGCTCTTAGGAAAGAGCTGTTTTCAAACCAAGTAAAGTCTCTGCGAATTTTCCAAACCCTTATGTCATGGTTGGAGGAGACTCCTGAGAAATCTATTGAGAGAGAGACAGTCATTGCAAAACTGCAGACTTATTTTCCAAACGAGAAACTGGATAACTTATTTGACACATTAGTGGCGTTTGGACGATATGCAGAAATTTTATCCTATAACGCAAAGCTCGGACTGCTTACTTTCCCGATGCCTGAGCCCGAAGAGGAAGTGGTTGAAGCCACTTAAAATAACTGTCATCTAACCTAGGTAAACAGTTTATAATTACAGAGGCTCTTAATATGGAACTCTCTAATCGTGAAATGTCTCACTTTAATGATAGCAATCAATTCGATAGACGTTTTAAGGAAGCTATAAAGTATTTTAAGAGTCGCTCGCCTGTTGTTTTCGTCAGCCAACATTATAAGTTTTGGGAAGCTCATGGTTTCGTCCAGCAAAGTCTAGCGAAGACGCTTACAGATGAAGGCGTGCCGGTAGTTTGGTTTGATGGAGCAGACTGGCGCAGAGGCCAGAGTGTTCAATACTGGCGATCTCCATTGTTAAAAATAACTCAACTTCCAGCTCTTCCTTTGCGCAGATTCTCAATCCTTGATTCTCTCAATTCTAGGTTTCAGCTTAATGCCCTCAAAAGATCTTTGGCTAAAGGAGTAAAACCCTTTCTTTGGGTTCAAAGTGGTTTGGATGAAAGGGTTGCTAGAAAATTGCCGTACATTGATGTTTTTTCAGTTTTCGATGATCCTTACATTCATGCTCCCGATGGCGAGCTCAGTGGAAAATCAAGTCTTATTGTTTTGCAAAACGATTTTGCGAAAAATATTTTTTCGAAACAACATCCCGATAAAACGGTTGTTTTGTATCCCCCGATGGATATCAGTCAAACAAGTTTTTCACAGACTAATAATTTCAGGCTGCCAGAGGGTTTTCCTAACAAAGTAATGGGTTATATCGGTTCCTTTTTTAGTCGAGGTTTTGATTTAGTGATGTTTGAGGATTTCATGAGAAGTCTGCCAGATTGGGGGTTTTTGCTTTGTGGGAGAACTGATGAACTTGGCTTAACCAAAATTAGTCGTTGGACCAAATATAAAAATTTTCTGTATTTACCTTGGATCCCGCGTTATCAAGTTGGGGCCGTATGGCAAACGCTGAGTTTAAACTTAATGCTTTATCGGCCTGATCCAACTTCTCATGGCGCTTTTCCTGTAAAGTTTTTAGAGGCCTTGTATCATGGTGTTCCAAGTGTATCGACTGCGGTGCCTAAAACCTCGAGTCTAGAAAAAATCATTCCTCAATCTAGTTTTGCGAGAGAATTAAAAAATCTAGCCGTTCAACAAGCTTCGCGACCCAGTGAGGCTCTCAACAATTTGTTTGATCGTTTCGAGATAGAGATGAATCCCAAATTCCACCTCATCAAAGTGAGCGAAAATATCAGAGATAAGTAATATAACTCGCAGCATCATCAATAGAGAAAATTTGGAAGGTTTTAATCAGTCGAGCTTTACTCTTGATTGCAAGCTGGTAAAGATAAAGGCCTATGTGGTCGACGTTTAGAATAGGCTTTTTTGCCTACTGGGTTCTTCTCCCGTCTCTTTATGCGGGAAGCTTCTTAACCAAACCTTTCTTAGTTGGTGGAGAGGTCGATGTCGCCGGAATTTTTAGCTCCGTCCTCGCATTTTCAGCGTCGGCAGCCGATTTAAGTGAGCGATGCAGTGGAACAAAGATTGGACCTCGGCTTATATTAACCGCTGCCCACTGTTTCACTGAAGAACTGAGCGAGGGAAAAGCTCTGCTGATAAAACGAAACATATTAGTTAAGAAGATTTTTTATTCCTTCTCTTCTGTAGTGAATTCCTCTGCAAAATCACAAGAGGTTTCAGTTGAGAGAATTCTTTTTCACCCAGAGCTAGAAACATGTTTTTCAAGTTCGGATCGAAGTCCAGCCGAATGTGTGGACAAATATCCTGACTTAGCCATCGTAGAAGTTAAATCGAATGACTCATTTAGTAAGGAAAATTGGGCCTCAGTCGACTTAAATTCAGTTCAGGATGGAGATCCTGTAGTCATAGTTGGTTATGGAGCTCAAACAGATAATGATCAAAGTCCTCCTGTCAGAAAGTTTCATCGCTCCCATGTGGTTTCAATTGAGGATTTAGTAAAATCTCACGGGGGCGTAACGCCCGCGGAGCTATCTATCTACAAAGAACTCTACTTTGGAGTATGGGGGCTTTTGATGGGCCCTGCCTATGCTAACTTAGGAGCTGGAGATTCTGGTGGGCCTGTTTTTACTCTACAAAACGGACAACCCGAATTGGTGGGGGTTAATTCTTTTTCGTATTGCCAAGATCAGGAATTAGATTGTGAGATTACTTCTAACAGCTATTTCACAAGACTGCACTCGGGAAGCTCTCATCGGTTGGGAGAGTGGGTTTTGAATGTGATTGATTCGAATAATTGAAATATGCAGGGCTTTCATCTTAAAAATGGTTCTTTTTATTGTGAAAGCGTTGAGCTTGAAGAATTGGCCAAAGAGTTTGGCACTCCACTTTATATTTACTCTGAAGAAGTTCTTAAAAATAATTGCCAGCAGTTTTTAAATTCCTTTTCTGCTTACCCTACGAAAATCTGTTATGCCGTAAAAGCTAATTACAACTTAAGTATCTTAAAAAAGATATTTCAATTTGGGATGGGGGCTGATGTCGTTTCGATTGGAGAACTTGAGCGAGCTATCAAATCTGGCGTTTCACTTGATAAAGTCGTTTTTTCTGGTGTTGGAAAAACAAAAGAGGAATTAGATCGAGCCATATCTCTCGGCATAGCCTCGTTGAATGTAGAATCCTCGTTTGAATTGGAACTCATAAAACAAATTTCTGAACAAAAGAAGCAAAACATTTCAGTAGCCTTAAGAATAAATCCAAATATCGACGTTAAAACAAACCCCTATATCGCGACTGGGTTGTACGAGACGAAGTTTGGGATTCCAGATGAAGATTTAGAATCTGTTGCTGAAATAGTGAAGGGGCATCGTTTTGTTCAGTTTGAGGGATTGGCTTGTCACATTGGAAGTCAAATCATGGAGCTGAAAAGCTTCGAATTGGCGGCTAAGCGGCTTGTAGATCTTGCTTATCGAATGAAGGAAAGGGGTTTTCCGATTCGCCGAATTGATTTGGGCGGTGGGTTGGGGATCTCCTATCAACAAGGTCAAATTGCTCCCTCCATTCGTAATTATGCAGAGAGCATTTTAAAAGTGTTTAGAGACACTCCCTTTGAACTGGTTTTAGAACCAGGTAGATCTGTCGTTGGAGCCGCGGGAGTGCTTTTGACAACTATTCTGGGAACAAAAAAACATAAGAATCGTCATTTCACCATTGTTGATGCAGCTATGAACGATCTGATTCGCCCATGCCTCTACGAAGCTTATCATGAAATAGTTCCCGTCAAAGCAAAGGCCGCCCCTGAAGTCATTACTGATGTAGTGGGTCCTGTTTGTGAAACTGGAGATTTTTTAGGTCTCTCGAGGACTTTGGCGAGCCCTTCATCGGGTGAACTTCTCTTCATTAAAAATGCGGGCGCCTATGGGACAACAATGTCTTCCAATTACAACGCGAGACCGAGATGCGCTGAAGTTTTGGTGAGTGGTAATGAAGTTACGGTCATTCGAAGACGAGAATCTGTGGCTGAACTCTGGCACCACGAAATCTAGTTATTCTATTTTAAAAGTGACTCTTTTTGTCTCTCTGTACAGCAGTTTGGCACTTGTCTAGTACCTATACACAGCTTCTGTCGATTCTTTTCTTTCTGTTAAATAGTTGAAGCATATCAAAATCTTAAGCAATTAAAAGGACGTTTATTCTTTTTACAGTCCGAGTTGGCATGTACTTGCTATAGGGAAACGGCGAGAGAGCAGTTAACTCTGCTAAAGGGGAAGGGACACAGTGATTTATCAGCATCGGGGTCAAAAGTTTACGTGGAACCAACTTCTCGAAGTCGTCTTCTTTGCGACTATTGTCGCAGCTTTTGTGCTTTTAATTCCAATGAAGGCACGAGCTGAGGAAGAGAAGCTTCAGAATCGGCGGGGGGCTGAGCGAGTTGGGACCCATAAACTTCAAACGGGTGAACGGCTCTTGGATGGCGATGAGTTGGTTTTGGATAAGTTTAGAGCAGTTTACGACTGGTCTGAACAGATCAATAGCGTCATCGATACGAGCTTAGGAGATAGAGAATAGTTCCGAACATTCGAGGGGGATGTTCGGCCGTTTTTGCTAGCTAATCACTAGCGACAGACTGCTGTAGGGCAGCACGAAGGGGTTTTAGGACTCTTTCGTGGTACCACTACTCCTCTCTCAACCGCTATTTTCAGGGTGAAAATAGCGGGATTTTTGTGGGGACTTTGAAGTAATTTAAGGTCCCCCATAATTTCGATTAGCCTAGGGAAAAGGTGATGCGAAACTGAACTCGTGAAAGCATTAAAAAACTTAAACCACTAAATTCGAAACATGGATTCACAGGAAACCAAGACACAAACAACAGCTGAAGTTGATAGATTCTCTCCAGAAGAACGCGTGGCGAGGCTACGAGGTGTTTTGGATGAAGTGAAGAAAATTGCTTCCGGCGGAATGGCGCATATTTTTCAAGCCCGACAGCCTTCTTTAGACCGTTTTATTGTCGTCAAAAAATTAAAAGAAGAATTATTTACCAATCCAGAAACTCAAGAGCGGTTCCGTAGAGAAGCGAGAGCTTTAGCTTCGGTGCTACACCAAAATATTGCACATGTGTATGATTTTGTGGACTCAGGAAGAGATTCTTATCTTTTGATGGAATACATTGATGGAGTTGATCTTTCTACGGTTATACAAAAAGTTGGTAATTTACCCTCGGAAATTTCTGCAGCTATTTTGTTAAATGTTGCTCGTGGTGTGAGCTACATTCATGCTTACCATTTGATTCATCGAGATATTAAACCTGCAAATATAAGGCTCACCACGAGAGGTGAAGTTAAGTTGATGGATTTCGGAATTGTGATGGACATTGATAACACAGCTCTGACCCGGCCTGGTATGATGGTGGGCTCACCCAGTTACTTGTCTCCCGAGCAAGTGTTGGGTGATGTCATCACTCCAGCGGCAGATGTTTTTCTTTTGGGTATTACTTTTTATGAAATGCTAACTGGAACGCGTCCCTTCAAAGAAGCACAGAAGGAGACCGTTTTTCAAAGGATTCGAGAAACGAAATACATTCCTGCCCGTAAGATGAATACAGCTATTCCCAAAAAGCTTGATCAAATTATCGAACGATGTTTACAGAAAAGGCCTGAAGACCGTTACCAAGATGTTAAGAGCTTAATTGCCGATTTAGAAAAGTTTTTAGGGCCTAAAAAAACGAATCACACCTCTGATCTGATCCTAAGTTACCTTGATCGAGAAGCTTTACTCAGTCCTAGTATTTCATATTCAGATATTCAGGAAGAGGAAAGTTTTTTTAAAAAGATCGATTGGTTTATTGTTTTGGCCATGGTTGTTGCTCTTGGGATAGGTTTTACTGGGGGTTTTTTTATGAGAAAAGAAATTCCCAATGCACAATCATCTTATCCACCCGCCAAGATCATCGCTCCCAAAATTAGTGGTGGCATAAAGAATCGATAAATTGAATCAAAGACCAAATTGTAAGTTGGTGACAGTCGATTTGTCTTTGGCTGAGAATTTCCAGCGTACTCCTTCATCCAAAACTTCGATGATATCTCCTGGGGGATTAAAGTTATTGTTTTCAAAAGCTTTGATATACAGTTCGTTCACTTTGGTTTGAAGTTCAGCTTCTGTGTAATCGAGCAGTAGGTTCTCGAACTTTGTGCCTTCGACTTCATAAGACAACTTTATAACTCTGTGACCCGCAGGCGAAGCCTGAATATTCGTAGCCCCTTTTTCTGTGATCTTTTTTTCAAATAATTCACGAATGAGGGGGCCCGTAGCACCCGACTTAGTCGGAGCCCAACCTTTATCCAAGAGTGCTTGTTGAACTCTAACTGTTTTTGGAGTTTCAGGGTCCTTTTTGGTTAGAATTTCTGATTTTTGTTTGTTGTCCCCAGTCAGGTAAATCAGTAAGTCTTGCTGAAGTTTAGCCCCAGCTCCATCCAGTGAGGGGTCATTGAGTTTTGTCCGAGCAGTGGCTGAAGCGACTGAAAAGCCTCTAGCTCTTACGAAATCTGGAAACTCTCCAGGCATTCGCTCTAGGACTTGTCTCCAAGCATCTAATTTACTTTTTTCCCAATCTTTGAGCACCCCTTCGACCCTTTTAGGATTTGAGAAAGTGTGAACATATCTGTTTCCTAACCAGTCTCGAAATAAAGGCGATGTTTGGTAAAGAAGTGCGATCTTTTCACCGGGTGTGATTCCAACTCCGGGCGGATTTCGATCTTTGTCTGGTACGCCTAGCATATCTAGGATGCTTTTTCTGACAAAGTTTTCTCCTTTGGCATCTTGAGCTTCAAAAAGCATGTGTCCTACCCCTGGTATCGTTGTGATTCGCATTTTTGGATACTTTTTTTCGAGATACTTTAGAGGTTGTTCAAACTCAAAGGGCTGAGCAACTCCTACTTTTGCGGCGAGTTCTTTGTTGCCCGGCCACCACTCATCTTTTTCTCCGATGAGCATTCGGCCCGGGATCTTGTCGAATGCCCCTTTTTTGTGCCAAGTGAATTGGCCTTCGAGACTTCCGGCCCATTCTCCTCCTGCGGCGTTTTCTATGACGGGGTCTCCTTCTAAATATTTTTCTCCTGGAGTAGTTATTTTTTCGTATGTGTATTTAAGGGCGGGGTGGAAGTCCCCAGCTGGAGACATCAGTAAAAAGTCGGTAATTTCTTTCGGATATCGCTCGACATATTCCTGAATAACACTCGGACCGAAACTATGGCCCATCATGTACAGTGGAATTTTTTTTCCTGTTTGGTCCGATTCTTTTCTAACTTTAATCACGAATTGGTTAATCCAATCCATGAATTGATCCATATTTTTAAGCTTCTCACTGCCTTTGTTGTCTCCGTGAAATGGCAAGTCGAGAGAGACTCCAGCAACGCCGAAGGGACGCAAGATATTTTGATTTTCAGCAAAGTTTTTTCCGCTGGCTTTGGCTGTTCCCGAACCATGAAAAAAAATAAGAACCGCCTTAGCATCTTTGAAAACCCAGGGAACTGTTCCATCTTTTTTGGGTTCAGCGATAGTCGTGTAAATGCTGGTTTGTAATTCCTCATCCCAACGTTTAAAAATGGGACCGCTTTTGATAAGACCATCTTCAGCTGTAATCAAAGCTACGGGGTCTCGGGAAAGATCTCGTTGTGCCCTGAGGGGAGAAAGACCCGAGATCATTTTTTTGCAATCGATCGGGGCACTGAGAGCTGAAAAGCCAACTACGAGAAAGAACCCTACGCTTAAGGTCAAAGACTTGAGTTTCATATTCTCTTATTTTATCTCTTCTAAAAACTGATAAGTAGTTGAATAATGTATTGTTTTTGACGCAAAGTGCCTCGGGTCTTATGAGCTGGATTCTAAGTAAAGTCCCTTTTCTTTTTAGTAAAAGCAGGCTACAAACAGGCGTGTTTTTTAAGAATAAAGATTCTAATCAGTTAAATGAAGCACTTGTCTTGAAAGCTCTAGGAGAAGTGCAGGACCCCGATTTGCATCGAGATATTGTCTCACTGGGGTTTGTTAAAAATTTAAAAATTTCAGGGGGCAAAGTTTCGTTTGATGTGGAACTAACCACTCCGGCTTGCCCAGTCAAAGAGCAGCTGAAGGCTCAATGCGTAGAAAAAGTGAAAGCCTTATCAGGTGTCACTGATGTTGAAGTTAAAATGACCGCTAATGTTCGTTCAACCGGGACTCAGGGAAATAGAGTATCGATTCCGGGAGTTCGCAATGTGATTGCTGTGGCGAGTGGAAAAGGTGGTGTTGGAAAAAGTACCGTCACCTTAAATCTTGCAGTTGCTTTATCTCAGACTGGGGCTCGTGTGGGGCTTCTCGATGCCGACATTTACGGTCCGAGTATTCCGCTCATGATCGGTGCAAAAGAAAAACCTGCAACCGACGCTGGCCGTATCGAGCCAGTGGTGAAAAACGGAATCAAAGTGATGTCGATGGGGTTCTTGGTTCCTGAGAGTCAGCCGGTAGTTTGGAGAGGGCCTATGATTCATGGTGCTCTCACTCAGTTTTTGACTCAAGTAAACTGGGGAGATCTGGATTATTTATTAATTGATATGCCACCAGGAACTGGCGATGCTCAGCTTTCGATATCGCAGAGTGCGCCGCTTTCAGGAGCTGTGATCGTTACAACCCCACAAGAAGTCAGCCTTCTCGATGCCAGAAAAGGGCTTCGTATGTTTCAAAATGTTAAAGTCCCCATTTTGGGTGTTGTTGAAAATATGTCGGGGTTTGTGTGTGGCCACTGTGACGAAGTTACACCCATTTTCCGACAAGGCGGAGGCGATAAGATTTCGAGGGAAATGGGAGTGTCTCTTTTAGGTTCCATTCCGCTTGATCCTCGAGTTGCTGAAGGCGGAGATAAAGGTAATCCCATAGTTGCCTCTCACCCAGAATCGGAAGTCGCCAAGCTCTACAAAAAACTGGCTGGTGATGTGGCCGCTCAGCTCTCAGTTTTTCAAGCTCAAAGTGCTGGACAGTTTAAACCCTTAACTCTGGAATGGAGTT
>DDPO01000108.1:33222-79181 GCA_002342225.1 Bdellovibrionaceae bacterium UBA2466
CAAGAATTGGGAATTTTATGGAATGATGGACATGAGTCTAAGTATCAAGTTCGAAACTTACGACTGAGTTGTCGATGCGCTAATTGCGTTGATGAGTGGACTCGAGAGAAAATTCTCAAAGATGAAACCGTTCCTTTGGATATTCGACCTAAAAAAATGGAAACCGTTGGGCGTTATGCTCTTCAAATTGACTGGTCTGATGGACACAATGCTGGGATTTTCACATTCGAGCAGTTGCGCTCCCATTGCGAGTGTGAGTTATGTCGGGTTCAGAAAAAAAATCACTAATTGTCGCTGGTGATTATTGTTCAATAATAAATAAAAAATTTTTTCACGGCATGAGTGTTCCCTGGGAAGTGAAGGGATATGAATTAGATTTTGAAGTTTCTGAATCTGTTGGTGGGATCTTCGATCTTTCTTTTTATGGGATAGTTGAAGTTCAAGGTAAAGATGCGCAAGACTACCTTCAGAGAATGACCACGGTTCAATTCAAAAGTTTAGGTACGCAATCTGTAGCTCATGGGGCTTTTCTCAACGGTCGGGGTGGGGTAGTGGTTTTGGGTATGTTCCGTCGATTGGGACCGGATGCTTTTCAGATCTTTGTTCTTAATGATTTGAAGCAAAAACTGATGGATCATATAGAGCAGTTCCATTTTGCCGAGAGTTTTGCGGTGAGAGACTTATCGGAAGATTTAACCGTGATGGGCTGTTGGAGCCGGGATGGTCAGTTGGCATCGAGCTTGGGAATATCCGCTGAATTAAAATCTCTGGAACTTCAGTCTCTTGAAACTTTGGGCCCAGAAGGGGTTGTTTGGAGAGATGTTCGCAGGAGTTCCCTCTATTGGATGATTGTGAAGCGGCCTCTAGCTTCTACTTTTATCCAAAACTGTATAAAAAATGGTCATTTTATTTTGGGTCTACATCTTTATGAGTATTTTAGGATACAATCCGGTATGCCAGATCCCGGTGAAGAGCTTTCGGAAAAAGATATTATCCTTGAGGGTAATTTTGAAGAGGCCGTAGCTAGAAATAAAGGATGTTACCCCGGGCAGGAAGTTGTTGAGCGAATCTTCACCTATGGACAAGTGAATCGAAAGTTGTTGCGAGTTGAAGGAATCTCTGACAGCGGAGAGCTATTCTCCCTGCCTCAGATCATAAAGCAGGGCGAGAAAGAAGTGGGCACGGTCGTCGCTTGTGAAAAAAGCCCTACAAATGATACCGCAGCTGTTGGTCTGATGTATGTGAGGAAAGATTTTTGGAATTCAAAAGAGAGTTGGGCTGTTCCCCCAAATTGGCGGATTAGCTTAGCTTAAAAAATAGTTGGGACAGTGAATATGTTTAAGTCTCAAACATTCAAATTTTTTTCTTCTTTAAAGCTAGCTGTTATTTCAATTCTATTGTTAGCGTTAGTTCTCACAGTTGCAACTTTTGTAGAATCTCTTTATGGCACTCGAGCTGTTCATGTTTTAGTCTATGGCACGCCATGGTTTGCAGGGGTTTTATTTCTATTAGGGCTCAACGTATTGTGCGCAGCTCTTTCCCGTTTCCCTTGGAAAAAAAGTCAAACAGGATTTGTTTTAACCCATCTGGGAATCATCATTTTGCTTATAGGTTCTTTTGTCACTCAAAAGTTCGGGGTAGATGCGACTATGCCGGTCACAGAGTCCGCCCAAGAGAATGAAGTTATTTTAAATGATCTTATTTTGACCCTCACAGATGAAGCTCAAAATGTCCGAAAGGAGTTTTCTGTCCCGGAAAGCTATCGCGAAAAAAATACTGATGTGCTCACGATCAATTTTGATTTAAACAATCGGATTGTTTTAGATCGCTTTATTCCCAGAGCCATACCGGAGCGAAAACTCGTTCCAAGTCCAATTCCTGGGTTTGGAAATCCAGCTCTGCGAGTTGAGTTGTTTAATTCGAGATTTAAGCTTGAAGAAACATTGTTTGCACAGCACCCTACAAATCCATCTGAGATCAACTTAGGACCTGCGGTAGTTACTTTTCAGACCCTTCACTCTGAAGCAGAGCTTAATCGATTTTTAACGCAGAAAAGCGAAGTTATAAAAACTAATTCCCAAGGTTATTTGGTTACCCGATTTCGAGGTAAAGAGTACCGGTTCTCGATTTCTGAGCTACAAAGGGGATTTGTCTCGTTTGCTGGTGGACAGTACGAGATTTCGATTGATGATTATTTCCCTTACGCCGTTGTTGAGAATAATCGGCTAGTTAATCGCTCTCAAGAACCCGTAAACCCTGCCGTCCATTTGACGGTAAGAAGAGCGGGAAGTTCAGACCTTGAATCGTCGGAGAAACATACTATTTTTGCAAACTTTCCCGAGTTTGCTACTCTTCACGGTGGGCAAAGGAAAAAGGCTACTCTAGGCTTTACTTTTCGGCTTGAAATTCCCAAAAATAAAAATCAAGAGTTGGCTTTCGTGGGTAACAAAAGAGGAAGATTGGCCTTTGCTCAAAATGAGGACGGTTCAAAACTTTTTTATCGAACGCAAGGTAAGGATGGAGCCGTAACCTCAAAGGGAGAGATTCTGACTGGTAAGGACACTGCGACGGGTTGGATGGATTTGCAATTCAAAGTTCAAGATTGGTTTCCCAATTCAGTTGAGCGGTCTTTTCCTCGGTCTATTGAGTTTATCTCTGGCAGTGGAGATAACTATTTAAGTGCTATTCATTTAAATGAAACGAGTCGAGATATAGCAAGCTCAACTTCTAAGAATTCGCCTGGCTGGTGGTTGTTCGAGGGGCAGGGAAGATTGATTAATATCGCCGGGCGAGAAATATTCATCCAATACACCAAAAGAAAACTTGTTCTTCCGTTTTATATCTTCTTGGAAAAATTTAAGATCGGAACTGATCCGGGTACCACGAAAGCCGCAAGTTATGAGAGCGATGTTATTGTAAAAGATCCCACAAGTGGAGTGGACCTTAGAGCTAATATTAGTATGAATGAGCCTCTCAAGTATGGGGGCTACACTTTCTATCAAGCAAGTTATTCCATGGAAGAGGGTAAACCGCCAGTTTCTGTTTTTGCAGTCAATTTTGATCCGGGCCGGCAAATCAAGTACTGGGGATCGCTCATTATGTGTTTAGGAATTCTCGTCATGTTTTATATGAATCCCCATTATCTTGCTCTTATTTTTAAGAGGAAGGAGCAATCTAGATGAAAACTTTTCTAGTCGTTTTTGGTCTAATCTATTCGTTAAATGGTTGGTCGGCTCCTGAGCAGCGAATAGGTTTTGATTATGGCCCCCTCGGTAGCATTGCTATCCAACAACGGGGACGAATAAAACCTTTGGACACATTCGCAACAGAGTCCCTTCAATTCATTACCGGTAAGAGAGAGTGGCAGGGAAAAGGGGCCATTGAGTGCCTTGTTGGCTGGTTATTTAATTTTGATCGAGAGTGGGAGGGAGAGGAGTTCATTCGCATTAATTACAAGCCACTAAAAAAGGAGATGGGGCTTGATCCCGATAAGAATTACTTCTCCTATGTGGGGCTACAAGATAATACGGGTCTAAAAAAGATACTAAAAGAAGCTGGGCTAAAGTCTCGAAATAGAGAGCGACTAAACGATCTTGAGAAAAAAGCTGTGACTGTGGAAAATCAATTAGTTCTTGTCGCTGATATTTTTACTGGGCAAGCCCTAACGATTTTGCCGAATCCGGAGGGACCATCGGCGAGTTGGTTTCCAATTACCAGTTTAAATACTCAAGGAGGGCTCCCCTACGCTTCAGATGTTACGGAGCGGTTCGCCAATGCTTTAAAGCAAGTGGTTGAAGGGTTTCTAAACAAAGATGCAGCAGCTTGGAAAAGTTCGAGTACTGAACTTGCTAGGATTGTTTCTGAAGATCTTGCCAAAGGCGCTTATCCCGAGAACAAAGTTTTACAGAGAGAAATTCATTATAACCATTTAAGACCTTTTCGATTGTCTTGGGTTTTCTATGTATTAGGTTTTTCGATTCTTTTAATTTATCTGGTGGGACGAAAAAAGATATTCGAAAAAGTTGGAATCGTAGCTGTTTTACTGGGCTTAGTAGTCCATACTTATGGTTTTACTTTGAGATGTCTCATTGCTGGACGCCCTCCCGTAACTAACATGTATGAATCGGTTATTTGGGTAACTTGGGGATGTATTTTATTTGCAATGCTAGTTTGGATGATTTACAGAAATAGTGTCATACCCGCAGCTGCTGCTGTTTTTGCGATAGTGGGCCTGATTTTGGCTGACAATATTCCTCTGGTACTAGACCCCAGTATTAATCCACTAGAGCCAGTGTTGCGAAGCAATTATTGGCTCACCATTCATGTGCTGACGATTACTCTGAGTTATGCAGCTTTTGCTCTTTCTCTCTGCTTGGGCAACGTTGTAATGGGGTATTACGTATTCCGCCCAACTCACACAGCACAGATTCAGAACTATTCACTTTACATGTATCGAGCGATGCAAATCGGAGTCATTCTTCTAGCAGTGGGTACTATTTTAGGTGGGGTTTGGGCCGATTATTCATGGGGAAGATTCTGGGGCTGGGATCCTAAAGAGGTTTGGGCGCTCATTGCTCTACTCTTATATCTTGCTGTTCTACACGGCCGATTTACAGGCTGGCTCAAGGGCTTTGGTTTCGCGGCCACTACAGTTGTTTCATTTCTGGGTGTTTTAATGGCCTGGTATGGAGTGAACTTTGTTTTAGGTGTTGGTCTTCACTCCTACGGATTCGGTTCGGGTGGAATGGGGTGGGTAGCTGGCTATATTTTAGTCCAAGTCGTTTTTATCATTGTTGGCTATTTAAATTACAAAAAAGCCAAAGCCACTCACGATCTAGATACTTCTATTTTTCCAAAGGCATAGTAGCTTCAACTGCTTGCTTAATTGAAAACTGAACTTCGGTATATGGAGATTTCCACGCTTTTTCAATGAGGTGTTTATCGAGGTCCTCTGGATGTACCACCGACAGTACGGCATGTTCAGGTCGTAACAATCGTAGGGCTGCTTTTTGAATCTGATCTCGAGTGACAGCCCTCACTTTTTCAGACACCTTTTGAGCGTGGTCATAACCTAGGCCGTACATCTCATCTAATCCATAGACGATCGCTTGCGAAGAAAAACGCTGAAGGTCAAGTTCGAAGCGACCAATCCAAAACTGCTTTGCTCGCTCCAGTTCACCGGCACTCATGGGTTCATTGAGAACTTTATCAAGCTCTTTCCTAATACCTTGAATAGCCGTAAAGAGTTTTTCGGGGGAACAACCGATATAAAATCCAAAAAAGCCTTTTTCAGGTGTGTCGCTATTGATCGGAGAAACGGTGTAGGCAAGGCTTTGCTTATCTCGGAGTTCTAAGAACAATCTTCCACCTTGCCCTGCAAGACACGAAGATAAAAGCTTCATTGCATATCGATCGGAATCGTGAATATCGTTGGTTAGAAATCCAATCAGAAGATGAGATTGAAACAAAGGTGTCTTCTTTTCAGTGATTACTTCTAATTTGTTTCCTGTAGGTATCGTAAACTTGAGTTTTGGCACAGCACCATCAGTCGGAAGTTTGCTCAAAATATCATTAATCTCTGCTTCCCAGATTCCTTTTTGAAAAGCTCCTACTGTTGACACAATTGCATTTCCGCTATGAACGAAATTTTTATAGTAACTCTTGAGGTCTTGGGTGGTCAGATTTGAAACCGTAGATTCTGTTCCTAACGAAGAACGTCCGTAAGGGTGCGAACCGTAGAGTGTTTTCATTAAATTGAGCTGACAAACAGCCCCTGGAAAATCTCTCTCCGCTTTTATTTCTCTCAGCAATATTTCTTTTTCTGTCTCAAACTCGTCCTCAGGAAAAGTAGGGCTTAAGAGAATTTCTGAAAGCAGTGGTTTTATAATGGGCCAGTGTTTACTGAGAAACTCTACACTGAGTCCTAGCGTATGTTTGCCCGAAAATGCATCGATTGAGGCACCTAAAGATTCTAAAGTGTGGGCAATTTGAATGCTGGAGAAAGAAGCTGTTCCGGAAGTCCAGAGACGCTGAAAAAGTTGTCCAACTCCTAATTTGTCAGCGCTCTCTTCACGAGAACCTCCTGGAAAAATAATTTTCATAGAGACTACAGGAAGAGACGTTACAATTTTTTCAACAAACCGAACAGACCCTCGTTTTTTTATCTCTAGAGCAACCGGCTCTGATTTTTTAGCTACTTTTTTGAGGCGGGTTCTATCAATGATTTGTTTGAAATGAGTCGAGTTGATTTGCTGATCTTTAGGATGAATCATCGACAGAACAGGTTTGCTCTGTAAAGTGTCCACAAGTGCTTGGGTTGCTTGCTCTTTGGTAACCGCTAAAACGGCATCTAGATATTTTCGCTCGTAATCAGGATCACCAAATTGAATATAATAGTATCCGAGCCGTCGAGCATAGCCCTCAACAGTCTCTTTTCCTGCGATCACTTCTGATTCTAGCGAACTCTTAACTCGTTCTAGCTCGGAATCTTGAATTCCATCTGTCGCGATGGTTTCAAGAAGTTCCAAAGTTTCTTTGAGAGCTGTCTCAAGTTTTTCTGGAGCAGTCGAGAGACCTGCTGTGGCCAGCCCGCCTTTGGCAGTCGCTACAAGACCCATGGATACATCTAATGCTACTTTTTTGTTTTTTACCAAGTGTTGATAGAGCCGACTGCTCTCTCCCTGCCCAATGGCAGTGCACATCACATCGAAAGCTGGCACTTTGGGGTCTGTAACAGCCGGAGCTAGCCAAGCAAGTTGAGCATGGCACTCCTGAACATCTTTTCCAACAGCAATCACTTTGGGTACCCGCAAGCTTTTTGGAGAAAGGTTGGGTATGGGCTTTGGCTTCTGAGGTTTCAGTTTGGAAAATTGCTTTTTAACAAGTTCGAAAGCTTTCTCTTTATCGACATCTCCAACGATAAAAAGACTCAATGTCCCCGCATGGTAGTGCTTATCGAAATAGGCTTTTAAAGTCTTGTGGTTGATATTTTTAACTGTGTCTACGTAACCTAATACAGGCCGACTATAAGGGGTTCCCGCAAAAGTCTCTTTCCAAAGATTCATTGAAAGAATTTTGTACGGAGAATCATAAGCTCGTTTGATCTCCTCGAGAATGACCTCTTTCTCTTTGGCCATTTCATCTGCATCAAAGGAAGGGTTTTGTACCGCATCGGCTATGATATCTAACCCTTCACTAAAGTATCGGCTAGCTAAAGTGGTGTAATAACAAGTCTCTTCAAAAGAGGTAAACGCATTGATATCTCCCCCTCGACTCTCAATTTCTGAAGCGATTTGACCCACCTTACGCTTTTTTGTGCCCTTGAAGAGAGAGTGTTCTAGGAAGTGAGATATACCAGCCTCTTTTTCACTTTCATAAACACTGCCTCGGCTAATCCACGCTTGGATACTTACAACGGGCGAAGCGTGAGTTTCTACGATAAATACTGGAATTCCATTTTTTAATGTGTATTTTGCAATCATGGGTAATCCTCAATTTACCAGCAATAACTCCTGTTTGACAAATAGCTTCGGGATTTATGTTCACATACCGTTTTGTGTGCACAAATGTTCGTATTGTGATTTTTATTCTTTTACTAAATACCTAGCTCAAGACTTTAACAGTTTTACAGAGGCTTTGTGCGGCGAGATCATTTCAGCTCGTCAATTTGTAGAACAGCGAGAACTCCCGATCTCTGCTGCAAAGAGCCTTTTTTTTGGGGGGGGGACACCTTCTCTGCTTCCTGTGCCTTTGCTAGCTCGAATTATTGATACTTTGAGAGAAAATTTTAGTTTCGCAGAGGATATCGAGATCACTGTAGAGGCCAATCCAGAGACAGTTTCGAGCACATTTTTGAATGAGCTTAAAACCTTAACTCCAGTGAATAGAGTTAGTTTGGGAGCACAAAGTTTTTTTCAGGAAAACCTGAAAAAGTTAGAGCGTTTGGGCTCTCGAGAATCAATTTATAACGCGGCAAAACTACTTAAGGAGTTTGATTTTAACAATTTTAATCTCGATTTAATTTTTGCGATCCCAGGACAAACTGCAACCCAAATGCTTGAGGATCTTGCAGAGGTTGTCTCTTTAGAGCCGGCTCATGTTAGTAGTTACAATTTAACCCTGAAACCCGGTCATTCCCTTTATGCAAAACTACCCAAAGACGACTTCGTAGCGGAACTTTATGAGATGATGGTCGAGAGTTTGAATAAACAAGGTTTTGATCAGTATGAAATATCTAATTTTTCTAAAAAGGGCTTTGCTTGCGTTCACAATTTGCTCTACTGGTCAGGTGGAGATTTCTTAGGCCTCGGGCCGTCTGCTTCGAGCAGGTTTTTTAAAGATAATCATTTTTATCATCGCAAGCAGTTGTCCGAATTTGGCAGGTATTTAGGGCAAAAAACTTTTGGGGAACTTGATTTTGAAAAGTCTGATCAAAAGCAGACTTGGTTGGAGGCAACTTTTCTTGAGTTGCGAAAAAATAGTGGGATTGATCTTGAGGGCTTTAAGATTAGATATGGATATGACCCCTCTTCAGCCAAGCAGTACTCTCTTTTTATCAAAGAGGGGCTACTTACTAAAGAGGGTAAGAATCTGTGCCTTACCCGAAAGGGTAGGCTACTTGCCGATTTAGTTACAGAACGACTTGTGGATTACTAAAATGGAACTTCATCGTCTGACATTCCACCGCCAGCATTTTGATCGCTACCCAAGGCGCTATCTAGGCCAGTTGGTGCAGCAAAATCACTTCCAGTAGACGCCGTTGAGGTTCTTTCGCCAGGTCCACCTAAGAACTGAATATTTTGAGCAATAATTTCTGTCGTGTAACGTTTGTTGCCTTCTTTGTCGTTCCATTCACGAGTTTGGAGTCGACCTTCAACGAAGGCTTGTCGTCCTTTGGAGAGGTACTGACCGCATAATTCAGCCATTTTTCCCCAAATAACGACTCTGTGCCACTCGGTACGCTCTTGTTTTTGTCCGTTTTTATCGGTCCAATTTTCGTTCGTAGCCAAATTGAAATTAGCTACTGCACCACCATTTGTAGTGTATCGAACTTCAGGATCTCCCCCGAGTCGTCCAATTAAAATTACTTTATTAACGCCGCTAGCCATATTTCCTCCAATGATTCTTTGTATATTCACTCATAAAGACAGGCTACACTTGAGTCAAGAAAGTTAAGGGGGCTTGATATGGAATTGATAAAAACCGGACGAAAAAGTCGAATTCTCCTAGGTCATCCCAAAAGCTCAAGTTTCCAGAGGTTTATAGCGCGCAGCATTGATTTGACTGTTGTAGCGATTATTTTTCTCATTGGAGGAATATTCTGGTGGCCCTTAGGTTGGGTTGGGGCGATGCTCTATGTTTCATTTCAAGACTCCTTGGGTAGCGGTCAAAGCATTGGAAAAAAAATCATAGGTCTTCAGGTCATCGAAGACGCTTCAGGACTTCCTTGTTCGCCCATTCATTCAGTGATGCGTAACGTTCCGTGTCTTTTGAGTCTTTTTTGTCTTCCATTTCCAGTAGTTGGAGTTTTGGCCCAACTTATTTTTATTCCTGCATTTATTCTGGAAGTTTACTTGTTGTTAAACTTAGAATCGGGGGTTAGGCTCGGAGATGTCATGGGAAACACGCTGGTGATTGAGCATTTTCAGGATAACATTGAAGCCTCGCAGCATCCATTTAAATTCGGTGAGTAGAATACCGAGCGGGTTCTTGCTATAATTATTATAAGTGGTTCCAAAAGTTTCTCTCCCTTTTTAAATCATCAAACAAAACAGAAAGTAGAAAGACTCGGTCTTTCTGCGTCTCTGCGGGATAATAAGAATGGACTTTCTGAACTCCATTTTTCAAAAAACTCTAGTGGGTCTGGACATAGGTGTGTCCGGAATTAAAGCAGTTGAACTCGGGTTTGGAAAGAAAACTTCGTTGATAAGTTATAATCGAATTTCTCTCCCCTGGGATTCCGTGACACCCGAGGGGACGATAAAAGACGATGCAGCTGTTGTTTCAGCACTCAAAAAACTCTTCTCCGCTAAAAGTTTTAGTACTCGAGATGTAAGCGTAGGGCTTTTCGGAAACTCCGTGCTGACTAAACCTATTAGCATGCCCACAATGTCACGCAAGGACATGGAGGAGCAAATATATTGGGAGGCGGAACAATATATTCCGTTTAACGTAGAAGAGTGTTCAATTGATTTTGCGGTTGTTGGAAATACTGTTCAAAAAGTAGTGGCTGGAGCTGAGTCCTCGGTTGAAGTGTTATTGGTTGCAGTCAAAAATGACTATATTCAAAGTTTTACCAATGTTATTGAAAGAGCCGGGCTAAGACCCACTATTATTGATTATCAAGCTTTTGCTTTGGGAAATTCTTTTGAGTTCAACTACTCGCGTGAGCTTGCAGAACTCAATCCCGGAGAAACAGATCTCATTGTTGATTTTGGTGCTGGCTCCACCAAACTATCCTTTGTTTCAAAGGAAAACACCGTGTTCACTACCAAAGTATCAGCCTGTGGCAGTGGATATTCCCAATTGATTAGTGAGCGCTTAGGTGAGAGTTTTGAACAAGGTGAGGTCTTGAAATTGGCAGAGCCTGAATCTCCTCTGGTGAGTCCGATCATCCAAGATTACAATGCCTATCTCGTTTCTGAAATCCAAAAAAACACGGACGTCTATTTTAGTCAAAGTGGTGATCGCTCCTTAAGAAAAATATTCTATTGCGGTGGGGCTTCAAAGACTCCGGGACTGATCTCGCTTCTGAGTGAACGATATCCAGAACAAGTTGAAAATTTAGATCCACTTAAAAATTTGTTCGTGAATCGAACCAAGTCGAACCAGCGTATGCTCGATGATTTTAGTTGCTTGGGGACAGTTGCTTTGGGATTGGCGTTGCGCAAGTCCGGAGATGGCAAATGATCAGAGTGAATTTGAAGAAAAATGCTAGTCGTGGCCCGAGCGTTGGGGGCACGTTGTCTCAAGTGGATCTGAAAGATTTGAAGTCTCTAAAATCGGTAATGGACTTCAAAAGACTATCAGTAAGTCCCAAAAATTTAAATGGTGGGAGTCTGATACTGGTGGCACTTGCTCTAGCCCTAGCGGCTCTTCCCCATTTTTTCTTTCAGAAGTATCAAACCGTTTTAGCCAGAGATCACCAATCGCACTTGTCCAATCTAAATTCTGAAATTGACTCTGTTAAGTCTGAAATTAGCAAATACGAGACATATAAATCTGAGATGAAAAGTTTTGAGGAGCAAGAGTCGAAAATAAATCAAAGGCTCAGTGTTGTGAAACAACTTCAAACTTCAAGAATGGGTCCCGTGAATGTCCTAGATGCTGTTGGGCAGGCTCTTCCACAGAGAGTATGGTTAACTGCTATCGAAATGACTCTTGGTTCATCAGGACAAATTCAGTTAACTGGACGGGGCTACTCCAGTGAAGATGTCGCCGAGTTTGTAGATAAACTAAATAATTCTATCTATTTCGAGAAGGTTGTTTTGGATGGAGTTTCAACAGAAAAAGATGGCGATCAGTCAGGAACAGTTAAGTCATTTTTGATCTTTGCCACACCAAAGTTGAATGGGGCCAGTACGGATAGAGCTGCAGCCTCTGAAAAGGGCCAGTAAACATGAAAGAAAAACTAAAAGCTTGTGGTCTAATTGTGTTTTTAGGCCTCATCTACGGTGGTTATGAGTTTTATGAGTTCATTTCAACCGAAAAACCACGTCTCAATGGCGAATTGCAGCAAGCACAAACCGAACTCGAAACAAAAAAATCGGAACTCACGCGGTTAACTGCTTTCGCAGAGGGGATAAGTGAAATTAAGTCGAGACTAAAAAAAACCAACGCTGAATTTGAAGAGGTGTTGGAATTTATCCCAAGAAGTTTGGATCTATCTAAATTACTTGCTCGATTAAACGTTTTAGCAAGAAACAGTGGGGTTGAGATCGAGAACTTCAAGCCACTAAAAGAATCAAGCGGGGCAGGAAACCCAACCAACGAAACAAAGACTTTTTATGAATCGGTTTCAATCGAAATGAGACTAAAGGGTGGATTCTCACAGACGGTCATGTTTTTTGATCAAATTTCGAGATTGAAGCGAATTTTAAATATTGAAAGCATCAAAATGGTAAATTCCCAGATTGATGATAAACGAGGACCAGCTTCTCCAGTCACGCTCGTTGAAAGCCAAATCAATCTCAAAACCTATAGGTTTTCAGAATGAAGCAAAAAGAAAAAATAATCATTTTTGCTTTTCTTTTTTCCGTTGCTCAAATTGGATTCTCTGAATCAACGGACAAAAAAGGCGCAACAATTTACAATCCAGCTGGAAAGCGAGACCCCTTTAAGGTTTTAAGTGTTGCGCCTGCTGGAAGGAAAGTTTCAGCTATTTACCCGACAGAAAAATATGACCTCGATCAATTGAATTTAAGAGCGATTTTACGGATGGGGGGTAGAAGCCGCGCATTAATTGAAGCGCCAGACGGCCAGACGTTTATTATCAACGAGGGTGAAATAGTGGGCAGAGAAAGAGCAACTTTGAGTCGGGTGTTAAAAACTGAAATTATTTTGACTCAACAAAGTTTCAATTATTTGGGAAGCCCCAGTCTGGTTGAACGTATTATTTCACTACCGCCAGAGAGCTCAGGATTAGTGTTTGAAACCTCGGGAGATGACCCGGCAGGCAAGACGGTGGGCAAACGTGCTCCCAGCTCGAAGATGAAAGGTCGTCGCAATCAGAATCGGTCTCCTGATTCTGAAGCCTTGGACAGCGTTAAACCCGGGTTGGCATCCGATGTTAAAAAGATTCTTGATAGACCTGCACAACTTGAGAGCGAGCTAGACGAAATTATGGGTGTTACCCCAAAGTGAATAAAAAAATCTCGAAATGATAAGGAGTGCTTATGTCACACTCTAAAATTATGAAAAACAATCCATTTAAAAAGGGGGTGCTTTTTACCTGCATCCTCGTGTTGACTATTTCCTTGGTTCCTGAGGGTAAATTATGGTCCGCCTCGAAAAGTTTAGAAAAGGTGACATCAAACACAAAGTTTGAAAAAAATGAGGATATTGAAGCGCTAGAGGAATTGGAACAAAGCCTCGAGCCCAGTATCTCGTCTGTTAAAGAGCCTAAAAGCAAAGTCCCAGCCGAAAACACCTCTCAGAGGGCTAAACGACAAATTCAGACTCAGAACTTGGAGAGTGAAGAGATTGCAGATGCTCAGCCAAGCGTTAATTCTTTGGTGAATGAAATCCCGAACAAAACAAGCTCGGGGAGAGCGATTAAAAATGAAATCACCAATCTCGAATTCAAAATGGATGGAGATGTTTCTCGGATTCTTATTAGTTCAAGAACTAAACTCAACTACAAAGAGTTTAAGAATACTTCGATGAAACAGGTGGTTTACGTTTTAGAAAACACTCAAGTCCCAGAGCGCCTAGAAAGAGCCTACGACACCAGTGAGTTCGCGAGCCCCGTAGCCTTGTTTACTCTTTTACAAATCCCTAAAAGCAAAGAACCTACAGCGAAATTGATTGTGCAGCTTCGAGAAGATAAAGCTCCATCGATCGTCAGCTCTGAGCGAGGCTTGAGTATCGACTTCCCAGCGGCGGATAATTTGGGAGATTCCCGAGAACTTTTGGGAAGTAATGAATCAAAAATGATTCCCGAGGAAAGCAACTTTTCACAGGGAGCTACTTTTTACGGCAAGCCTATTGAGCGTCTAGAGATCAAAAACACTGACATTCAAGATGTGTTAAGGTTGATAGGCCGAAGCAGTGGTTACAACATTGTGATTGGAGAGGATGTTACAGGCAAAGTTGGAGCTATCAGTCTCGAGAACATTCCGTGGGATCAGGCTTTTGCCATTGTACTGCAAAGCAAAAAATTGGGCTATATCAGACAAGGAAATGTTCTTCGAGTTGCGACATTAGCATCTTTAAAGGCAGAGAAGGATGAAATTGCGGCTGTAGAGCAATCTAAAGTGAAAGCCGAAGTTTTAAGAACTGTGTTGATTCCGGTCAGCTACGCGAAAGCTCAAGATTTGGCGCCGAAAGGAAAATCTATTTTAACTGAGAGAGGCAGTCTCGATGTTGATGAGCGTTCAAATAGTATCATTGTCAGGGACATTGATCGGGTAATTGGTAAGTTACAGAAGTTATATGCAATGCTAGATACTCAGCCGCCCATCGTTTCAGTTTCAGCCAAAGTTGTTGAAATGAAGTCTGATTTTTCGAGAAGCTTCGGAATGAATGCTTTGAAATTGGCTCAAAACACTTCCGGTATTGCTGGCGAGGGTTTCGACTATACACCAGGCGGTACAACCATCACCATCAAACGACCTGAATTTGCCCGACTTGAAGCAAAAATTGGGTTAGCTGAGCTCGAGGGTGAAACCAGAGTCTTGGCAAATCCGTCTCTCGCTGTAAACCAGAACCAGAAAGCAGTTTTCAACCAAACTTTATCTGCATTCTACAAAGTGCAACAGCAAGCTGTTGCTGGGGCCATACCCCAACAAACTCTCCAAGCGATAGACACCACTTTGTCACTTGAGGCGACTCCGATTGTTTCAGGTGATGGTTCGATATCTATGAACGTGAATATAAAAAATGAGGTCCCACAAAGTAGTGCAGGAGCCGCTGAAGTCGCGATCGATAAACGCAGTATCCAAACTCAGGTGTTGCTTGAGAACGGAGATACCGCAGTCATCGGTGGGGCATTTTCCAGTACTGCGAGTTCAACGCAAGACGGGGTTCCCGGTCTCATGAGATTGCCTCTCATTGGTCTCCTCTTTTCAGAGCGTTTAATTAAGGAAACCAAAAACGAAATTTTAATCTTTTTAACTGCAAAAATATTGAATGCAGAAGAGTCTTTTAAACGAGCTTTTTAATAGTTTCTAAACACAACGAAAGGCCCATTTCTATGATGGACATTGTTCAGTGGGGAATCAATATTGCCATGATTGCGGGTGTCGCTTTCCTTTGGGTTAAATCTAGAGAGTCGGCAAATCAGAAAAGCAATCAACAGTTCTCTGAATCCCTGAGCAAGTTGGAGGCTCGTATTCAGTCATTAGAAACTGAATTGAATAAGCAGAAGGACTCTTTTCAGGGGCAGTTGAAAGAGGTTGAAGCAATCGTTGAGCAAGCTAACAAAGTCTTGAAAAGTATAAGGCACGTTGGGTTACAGTTTCCTATGACTCAGGAGGAAAGTGAGCTCAAGGAAACTTTGTATTCGGCGACGGCGTCAACGGATGAAATTCCATCTGTAGCTTCGCTGGAGAACACAAAAATTAGACTTCAGAAGGAGTCCCAGCTAGATTTAAAGACTCTCTTGAGAGGCCAGCTGTCATAGTAAGTATTTGTTTTTATTGTATTATTTAGACGCTCGTTGCTTGCATATTTCCCACCCACTAGAAAAATCATTTCCAAAGAATAATGTTGACAGGTTGGGTCACTCAGCGAAAAATACAATCTGAATCGGTAGTGTTTGGTAGTAGTTCAGATGCTTTCCTGTTGTTTTGAGGAGACTCTGTCAACGAGCACATCCTGATAAGCTTGGTAAAAACCAATTTTGAGTCCGGTAAAGAACCTTAAATTCGGGGGGCGCGCTGGTTCTCAGAACTAAAGTTGGGATTGCCAGGAAAACAAATGGCTAAAACACCTTTCAGGTTGGGGGTAAAAATGGAGAAGGCTAAAATCATTAAGCGTTATCAAAACCGAAAACTCTACGATACAGATGCGAGTTGTTATGTAACACTCGATGAAATCGCAGAAATGATTCAACAAGGCGAAGAGGTTATGGTTGTTGATAACCGTAACCAAAAAGACATCACTGCGGCTACATTGACTCAGATTATTTTTGAAAAACAAAAGCGCTCCGAGAGCCCTGTTCCAATTTCCACTTTGCGACACATTATTCAGCAAGGGGATGGTTCATTTAGCTCTTTCTTGTCTAAATCAGCAGATGGCAACCAAATGGAAGTTATTCGCGCACTTGAAGGACAAGTTCGAGAACTAACAACCAAATTGGATACCATTGAAAGAAAAACAGCTGTGGGCGCTCCTAAAGAAGCAGCTCCTGTTGTTAAGCCTGCTGAGGTCTAAGTCCTGGGTAGGGATAATAACGCTCATTTCGCTTCCAACTAGATAGCCATAACAGCTTTGATAAAGAGGATCTTGGAGGGGAGCTACTATTTCTATATAATAGGAGTAGCTCCCCTGTCTGGTTCGTGAGTGAGAATTATTCTAACCTTACAAGTTCTTAACCAGGGGTTTTCACTTGCTGTGGTGTGCATGCCTACCTTGATGTAGGAAGCCTAAAACAGTAATAAAGCTTCCACGTAATTTTAATGGTTAAGAATATTGCTGACCACGGCCTTGTGATGGGGGAGTACTTAGTTCCTCGTTATCTCCATGGAAGTTCGAGTTATTTCAGATGTTCACTAGTGATAAAACGATAAAGTGGGTTGAAAATTTAGCGGACCAAGAGTGTCTTATTCTCTCCGGAGAGAAGTCCTCTCTAGATTTGTGCACTGCTAAAGAAGAGGTGATGAACAATGAGACCTCTTCGTTTGTCCGAAGTCTTTTTTATCATTTTGAATACTTAATCCGTTTATTCAATGCGAGAGTCGATGTCCCTTTTTTAAAAATCAAAATTATTTCTCCGAACGATGACTTCAATAGTTTTTCGATTAGTCGGAATCATATCAATCTTAAGATCAGTGGTAGCCAGGCAGGCATTATTCACTTGCAATGCAGCCGAGAGGAAAATTCGATCGGAGGCATGGGAAGTGTTCTTTTCTCTGGAATGATTGAGGCTCGCTTTGAAACGTTTCACGAAGTTAAATGGTACTTCTTAGACTCGATCATTTTACCGGAGCAGGTCGCAAGACATTATCTTACTGAGTTTTTGCAGGTCAGTCGGTCAAATCACACCCATTAAACCTACAAAATAGGCGCCAATAATCGGCAGGCATTTTCTAGGAGCTCTACCAAGAAGCCCCTCCCAGAAAACTGTTCCCAAGTTACTGGTTCAGAGCTTCTTAAGTCAGTATTAAAAAATTGCTGGGCTTGTTGAGTCACATCTCGGTCTTCAATGAGGAGGGTAATTTCGAAGTTGAGTCTAAAGCTTCTGATATCCATATTTCCGCTACCGATTAAAGTAAACTCATTATCAATCGTCATAAGCTTTGCATGAAGAATTTTAGGTGCGAACTCAAATATTTTCACCCCGGCCTTCAAAAGCTCGCCATAAAAAGAGCGTGATGCCAACCTAACTAGCGGCTGGTCATTTTTCTTTGGCAAAACAATTTTTAAATCTACTCCCTTGAGAGAGGCTACTTCCAGAGCGGTTAGAATGGAAGAGTCAGGAACAAAATACGGGGTCATTAGTAAAATTTGATATTTAGCAGATGTTATCGCTCCAAAAAGAGCCCGGTGCAAAGATTGAAAAGAAGTGTCAGGCCCGCTATCTATGACTTGAATTTTGGCGTTACCTTCGACCACTGGTATTGGAAAATATTTTGGGTCTGTCAGATCCTCTTGGGTAGTAAAAGACCAGTCTTCTCTAAACACATCTTGGAGTTGCAAACAGACAGGACCCCATAATTGTATCGAAAAGTCTCGCCATTGATGTTTCCCAGGTCGTCCTAGATATTCTTTTCCAAGGTTAGTGCCTCCAGTGAATACAGTTCTGCCATCGATAACAAGAATTTTGCGATGGTTTCTGAAATTCATATTGATCCGCTGAGGAAGCAAAGAGAAGGGGAGAAAACCAGCTATCTGAATTCCCGCTGCTTTGAGCCTTTTGAAGTGAAATCTTTTTAATGAGAGCGAACCCAGAGCATCATAAAGAATTCGGATCTCAACCCCTCGTGCGCGAGCAGCAATAAGAGAGTCGAATATATTTTCAGTAATGGGGTCGGAGGAAATAATGTAATACTCGAGATGAATGAATTTTTGAGCCCTTTCAATCTCTGAAATCATAGTTCTTAAAGCTTCTTGAGGATCGTGGAGAAATAAGACCTTGTTTCCCACTGACTGGGGGAAATGAGTGATATTTTGAGTCAGATTAAAAAATAGGTCGGTCTTATCTTTTGAGGAATACTCAGCAGTTGTATTTTTTAAGCCGTGGGCGATGGGAGCTGAGTGGGACGAAATGGCAAGTTTTCGTTTGGATGCTTGGCGTATAAGCCGTTCGGGTCCAAACGTAAAATACAGAGCAGGACCTAAAAGAGGAACAAGAATAACAAACAATCCCCAACTAATCGTTGAGACAGGCTCTCTCTTATGCACCAACAGATGAATGATAGCCGCAATGGCTAAAACAATTCCGAAAGAATAATAAAGGCTAGAAAACATAATTTAATTCATATCAATCAAATCAATAAATGTAATCAAAAGTAAGTTTTTTGGAGTCACTGCTGTATTGTGATGGAATCTTGAGCCTTGGATTGTGGCATGCTCGTCGCATAGGGAACGCCATGGAGGTATCCAATGACAATCAACAATCGTGGCCAGGGTTTGGTGGAGTATTTAATTTTGCTCTGTTTAGTAACTGTCAGTAGCATTGCAGTGGTATCCATCGTTGGGCAAAACATAAAGGCACAATATGCAAAAATTTCAAATGCGATTACTGGAAAGGGAGCTCAAGTGCCAATGTCCCAGGCTCACAGTGAGTCCTATAAAATCCGTGGGATGGACGACTACTTTGAATCTTCTCGTTCGCAACAAAAATGAAGTTGCCTCTTTTGAAAAAGCGAGGATCTATCCTGATAGAAAGCTGTATTCTATTTTTTATCAGCTTATTTACCATCGTGATTCAAATTGAAGTTGTTCGTCGGAGTTGGGCAAGTGCGGTTCTACAGATCCTAGCCTTTGAAGATGTTAGAGAACAAGTAATGGGCCAAGGAATGAAATTTAATCGAATTCAAGAAGAAACTTTCCTTCGGCTCATTCGAAGTTGGGGTGTGAATCATTCTTTGCCCATTAAGGTATTACGAGAAGAATACCTAAGGCCCACGAGCGGTGAGGCAGTTTCCCGGGTTCATATTAAATACCCATCAATAATCAGGTTAAGAGAAACTCGAGGCGTAAAAAAGATAAACTTTGAGGTTACTGAGGTATGTCGATTTCCATTTTCTTTTCAGCACTAATGATTTTGGCAACCGCCCCATTTTTGACGCATCAAATGTTTAATGAGTCTTATTCTCGTCAGCTAACTCAAATTGCAATAGATAACACAGCTATAAAGTTAGCTCAAAAAGATCTGGCAACTTTGAATTTTATCGAAAACTCAAATCGTTTAATAAGTGGTTTAGAAAAAATTCACCATCCGATTCATCTTGTAGTTAATTCCGGAATAGCCTCAGCTCAACTCTTGGTTCAAGACAAAGCTCTTGAAACAAGCATTCATGAAATTCATTCCAACACATTTTTGATAGCCAACTGGAAATGGTCGCAATCCTTTTTGTCGGCCATCGGAGAATTGGCTCGCTTGAGAGTTGCGTTAGTTGATAAAAAGCGAGCAACTAAACTACCCATCCTGAGTAAAAGATGCTCTTTGTGTTTTAAAGAAAATTTTTGGGCTATTAAACCGAGACAGACTGATTCATGGCTTAAAGTAGTCAAAGATTCATGGTCGCCTAGTATTTGGGTCAGGTTATACCGTAAAAGCACCAATCCGCAAGCTCACTGGACCTATCAGTTGAAAGATGGGTGAGCTGGCAAATGACGCGATCTAGAAACTGCAGAGGGATCTTTTTGTTCGAAACACTTCTTCTGATGCAACTTGTTTTTTGGGGAATGTTTTGGGGCCATATTACAATCATTAAATTGTGGAGGACTAAGTTGGCGGCTCTTCAAGAGGAGCGATTACCTTATGATGGTGAAAAAAATAGAAGCACTCGAATTTCTGAATAAACTGTTTAAAGTTAAACCAAAATATTTCTGTTGGGGTTTATCAGTTATTATAGCTTTGATTGTTTGCTGGGAGAGCCGCAAAGTAATCAGGTTTTCCGAATATTCCATTGAGCATCCAAGAATTTTGGTTGCTGCGAGAGATCTTGAAGTTGGACATCCTATTTCGCTTCGTGATTTAAGTTTTGAGGTTCAAAACATTACTAAAGAAAAAGAATCCTCCAGTGAAAAGATAGTGACTGATCAGGAGTTGTATTTGGTCGAAAGCAAAAAAGTTGCTCAGTATGTGAAAAAAGGACAGCCGTTGACATTAGAAATGTTGAGTGCACATTCAGACCTTGAGCCAGAAGTTGCTATACCGAAAGGTTATAGAGCCTATTTTTTGGACATGGCTTCGAACGAAGTGGCTTTTCCAAAAGCTAGAGTGGACTTGATTCTCAAACCGCTCTCAGATAGCCGCGAAAATCTAATTCTTGTCGAGAATGTGTTGGTTCTATCGGTTGTACGTGAAGAATTGAATCCCGGTGTAATCCTTGCCCTTAAGCCTGAGGAAATTGAATGGATCGAAAGAAATCTTAGGTTTGGTAAGATTGCTTTAGCTTTAAGGAATCCTGGAGAAAAACTTATACGAGGAGCGTTAAAGAAAGGTAAGCGAGGAATTCAAAAAAGAGTTAAAGTAGAGATAATTACGGAGGGTGAATGAATTTTTTGGGTGAGCCAATGCGACGAGCAATGGTTGCGATGTTAATTTTTTTTCAGGTCCTTCCCCATTCAATTTTTGCCCTAAACGCACCCACTACCATTCGTTCGCTGAGCGTCAATAAGACTGGTAAATGGAATACAGAGCAAGAGGCTGGTTACCCTGAACTTGTTAAAAGAGTTCAGAAATGGATCGAGAATATTGATGCTTTAGATGTGAAACTATCCCCTTCGTTCCAGGTCGTAAGCAATACTACTTTAGAAACAGATCGGTTGCGATTGGGACTGATGGAAGCTACGGAGCGTGTCCGTCGAGCCATGCTAGTGGGAAAGGATTCCGAGACGTTGGCTGCTCTCAAAAACGAGATGACAGCTGCAAGAAAAAGAGTTGCCGGCCAAGGCGATTTCGGTCCGGAGATTCAAAGAGCCTGGGTGACGGAAGCAGCTTACCATTGGATGTTAAAAAAGTTCGATGCTGCTCGGTCAGCTCTGGAGAGGGCCATTAGGATTCATCCCGAGGGGAAGATTGCTTACATTTCGGATTGGGATGACCAAACGGGAGAGAATTTTGCCATTGATGCGTTTGAGGGCTTTGTGGCTCAAGTTAAGTCTAATCTGTTGCGTAGTTGTGAGCTAAATTTACATTCGGATGCTTTGAACTTCCAGGTGAAAATTAACGGTTTTCCCAGCGGTCGGGGAACGTCTGTTAAATTGGTGCCGGGAGATATTCATCACTTGGAGGTGCGAGCTCCAGGGTATAATTTAAAAAAGGAAAAAGTAGCATGTGAGGGACCAGGTAAAAAAACGATTTTTATAGCCTTAAAGAAAGAACAGTACCCCAGTTTAGCTAAGAGCGCTGTTACTCAAATGAGCCATCAATTAAAATCGATGATTTTAATTGAACCACGACAAGACGAATTCAAGTTGATTTTGTATACCCCGGGAAGAGAGTTTGATGAGATTCCTACCAAATATCCTATTAAGTTAGCAGATTTGGGGAGCGAATTTGGAGGCTCAACCGGACCTATTGCTACAGATGCAGCCATTGCTGTTTTCGAGAAACATAAGTTATTAGCGCTTGATTTAAGACCGCTCGCTTTCGATTCTCAAGCTGAGGGGAGTTTTAATTATCAAGTAGAGAAAGACCCAACTCAGAAACCATGGTTCAAATCACCGATTTTTTGGGGCATTGTTGGTGGGATTGCTCTAGGTGGAGCTATCACCTATTTTGCAAATCGCAATAAAATTAACTCGACTAGCTCTGATTGGGAGTAGAGAGAAATGCGCAATGACAAGTTTTTGGTGGAGTTGATTAACAATTTAACCAAAAAAGACTTGTTTATCGGGACGTGGCTTTTTGGAGCTGCGCTTTTTAGTTATTTGATGTGGAGTTACAGTAAGAAGGCTAACCAGAGAAACTTTCGAAGTGATGACAAACCTAAAAAAAAGATGGGCCATCACATGGTTTCTGAGAAAAAGCCAAATAATGCCTCTAAACTGCCAAAGGTCTAGTTCTTCTTTGTGATTTAAAAGTCATTATCGTCCTCTTCCACTTCGATCTCTTCCACAACATCTTCGGCGTCTTCAGCTAAGTCGTCCTCTTCAAAAGGATCGGCAGCTGGAGTATCTGAATCATCTCCCTGCATCAGCCCTTCCGTGGTTATTTTTTCACTCGACTTCTTTTTGGATTCTGATTTTGCAGTGAAAGAGCTGGAGAAATCCCCTTGGGTCATGACATGTTTACATTTAGGACATTCAATTTCTTCTTTGTTGAAATCATAAAACTTAGCTTGGCACTTTTTACAAGAGCGTTTGTTCCCTAAACTTACAGTTCCAGTAGGTTTTGTTGCAGCCTTTTTCATTTGTTTCCTTACCTCAAAAACACCCCTAATAGGGCCAATGAACAATCTGATTCGGCCTGTTTAACGATAAAGAATTAGCTCGTCAAGAGCCAACAAAACTAGCCTAAATTAAACGCGGTGAGCTCTACAAAGCGATGATATCGTTCATTAATCATTTCTTTGGTTAAGGGAAGCAGATTCTTAAAACCAAAATCCTGAACAATAAAGGAGGCCATGACGCTTCCATAAACGATCGCTTTCCTAAGAGTGTACCGAGACAAATTGAAGGATGGTTGGGAAGCGATGTAACCCATGAAGCCTCCCGCAAAGGTATCTCCAGCCCCTGTTGGATCTTTAACTTCGGCTAGTGGTAGCCCAGGTATGCTAAATACGTCTCCATCGTTGAATAGAACGGCTCCATACTCCCCCCGTTTAATAACCAATAATTTGGGACCCCAACTACGAACCATTTTTGCAGCGGTAAGAATGTTGAAGCTTTTTGTAAGCTGCCTAAGTTCCCCTTCATTGATAATCAAGCAATGGCACTTGGATATGACTTGGATTAAGTCCTCTCTTTGTCCTTCGATCCAGAAGTTCATGGTATCTATGGCAACAAATTTTGGGTTATTCACTTGAGAGAGCACTTTCGCTTGGAGGGCAGGGACAATGTTACCTAGAAAGACAAACTCAGAGTTTCTATAGGCTTGAGGAACTTCTGGTGAGAAGTGCTCAAATACATTTAAGTGAGTTGCTAGGGTTTGAGCCTCATGAAGTTCATAGCCATACTTTCCGGACCAGTGGAAAGTATTCCCCTTATCGATTTTGATACCTTGAGTATCAATTCCTCGTTTTTGTAGCAGCTCCAAATGATTCAAGGGAAAATCTTGTCCAACAACACTCACGCAATTCACTTTGGAAAAATAGGAAGCAGATAAAGAGAAGTGATTTACCGATCCTCCCAAGACCTTTTCTTGTATTCCAAATGGAGTTTCAATGGTGTCAAAAGCAAGTGAGCCAACAGCTAAAATAGAAGACATGAGAAACCCTTTCTTTCCCTTAATAAAGTTAATCCGGCAAAACGAACTGGAAGAACAGGGTTCGACCTTTTCTTTTTACTTCTAAGTAAATACGCTTCGATGAAGCCAGAGCTTTTTTGTAGCTAGCGACTGAGTTTGTAGCCTGTCGATTAAGTCTTACAATGACGTCACCCACTTCTAAACCTAGCATCTGTTCAGCAATAGAGCCCGGTTGAATCCCCTCAACCACAACCCCCTCTTTTTTCTTGTCGGGACTCACAACAAGGCCAAGTTTGTCGGGTTCCTGGTCCTTGGGAGAGACTCTTTCTCCGACCTCTTTTTCATTTTCAGGGAGTTCGCCAATTTTAACCGAAACCGTTCTAGCTTTTTTATCATTGTATGAAAGAACTTTTAGTTTTGTGGTGTCGCCCGGTTTAAAGTTCCCGATTTTTCGTTGGAGTTCATTGACATCTTTTACCTGTTTTCCGTCCACTTCAATAACCACATCACCTGCATTGATACCGGCTTTTGCAGCTGGGCTATTCTCTAGAACCTCATGGATTCCGACTCCCTCTTTAATTCCCAAATCCTTAGCAAGTTCTGGATCCAGAGGTTGGATGTAAACTCCCAACCAACCGCGGACAACTTTGCCCCCCGCAATTAGTTTTTGTGCAATATCTTTTGCTAGGTTGGACGGAATAGCAAACCCTATCCCCATGTAACCACCACTTCGCGTGTAGATAGCAGTATTGACTCCCATAACCTGACCATCCAAATCACAAAGGGGACCACCGGAATTTCCTGGGTTAATTGCGGCATCGGTCTGAATGAGGTCGCCACCCATCTCGGTCAGTCCTGTTGAATTTCGCCCTTTAGCGCTGACAATGCCCACTGTGACTGATTGATCAAGAGCAAAGGGGCTACCAATGGCTATTGCCCAGTCACCGACTTCAACTTGGTCGGAATCTGCCCAATCTGCCGCTACTAGATTGCCCTGGCCCTCAACTTTAATGACTGCTAGGTCAGTTTTGGGGTCGGTTCCAACAATTTTAGCTTTTAGCTCTGCTTTGTCTGAGGATAATCGAACCAAAATTTCATTTGCGTCAGCTACCACGTGGTTATTGGTAACAATAAACCCTTTTTTATCGATAATAAAACCAGACCCCACACTCGTTTGAGGGGTTTCCTGTTGAAACGGAAAAGGGGTACCGAACCTTTCAAAAAAGTCGAAAAATGGATCTCTAGGCATACCTTCCTCTTCGTCTGGGGTAGGCATCCCTCTTCGACTTCTCGGATGCATTTTCATTTTGGTTTTGGGGGAGGCCCCTTTTGTCGCTTTAATATTGACTACCGAAGGGCCTACTTTTTTGGCTACAGCTCGAAAGCTTTCCGACGTTTTTCTGAGCTCAGAGGTTCCAGCGGCTCCATTTGTGATTGAGGATTTTGTATCGGCGGAAGCAGGATTATCTAGCGCATGGACAACGTCCGTTTTCCTTACCAGTTTTTGGAAAACGTATTGGCCACCGGCGTAGAGACCGACACTTGATACTGCTGCTAATAAGGCGATTCCGATGTAAAGTCCGTAGAGTTTGAAACGAGGTTCTCGTGAGTGGTCAGTCATTTCTGCTCCTTCGCAAGTTCATCTTCGTGCTACTTTGGCTGTTGTGGGGGCCTCTTTTTGAAATTCAATCTCTCTTTGGCGATTTCCAAGAGCAACAATAGAATCTCCAGTCTTAAAATCCCCCGCTAGTATCCTTTCAGATAACGGATTAAGAATAAGTTCTGTGATAAGCCTTTTTAAAGGTCTCGCCCCATACACTGGGTCGTACCCCCGTTCAGCCAGAATTTCCTTAGCCGATTGGTCCACAAACATACTGAGGTTTTTAGCTTCGAGCAACTGTTTTACCGACTCAAGTTGAATATCGACTATATGCGTTATTTCGGATTTGGTCAGAGGATGGAACAGTATGATATCGTCCAAACGGTTCAAAAACTCAGGTCTGAAATGGCCTCTCACTTCCTGCATAACTTTGTCTCTTGTCTTTTGGGAAATGGTTTCTTCGGCTTGGAGATGCTGAGTACCTAAATTGGACGTTAGAATAATGATAGTGTTCTTGAAATTTACTTGGGTCCCTTGACCCGAAGTTAAGATTCCATCATCTAACACTTGCAATAAAATATTAAAAACATCGGGGTGGGCTTTCTCTACTTCGTCAAATAAGACGACCGAGTAGGGACGCCTTCTAACAGCTTCGGTAAGAACTCCGCCCTCTTCATAACCTACGTATCCCGGAGGGGCTCCTACGAGCCGAGAAACCGAGTGCTTTTCCATGAATTCACTCATATCGATACGCACCATGTTGCTCTCATCATCGAACAAAAACTGAGCCAAGGCTTTAGCAGTTTCTGTCTTCCCGACCCCCGTCGGGCCTAAAAACATGAAAGCACCTATCGGCTTTTTGGGGTCGTGAAGCCCTGCTTGGCTTCGCTTAACAGCACTACAAACAGCTGTGACGGCCTCTTCTTGCCCGACTACTCGTTTTCTGAGTTCTTGTTCCATTCGTAGAATTTTTTGCTTCTCAGATTCCAGCATTTTCGAGACGGGAATACCAGTCCACTTGGCAACGACTTCAGCAATATCTTCCTCAGTAACTTCTTCTTTGAGCATTCTTTTTTCGGAGGACTTTTCCGCTAAACTTGCATTGGCAAGTTCTAGTTTTTTCTCAAGATCGTTGAGAGTTCCGTATTTAAGCTCAGCAGCTTTACCTAAGTTGCCTTCTCGTTCAGCGCGCTCAATCAGTGATTTTGTCTTTTCGATCTCCTCTTTGATGCGAGAAGATTTTAAGATGAGATCTTTCTCACTTTTCCATTGGGCTTTCATGGAATCACACTTGGTTTTTAAATCATGCATTTGATTTTCGATGTCAGCTTTTCTCTTCAAAGCTGAAGGGTCAGAGTCTTTCTTAAGCGCTTCTTTTTCTACCCCAAGTTGAATAAGAGATCTTTCAAGCTCGTCGATTTCAGTCGGAAGACTATCAATTTCAATTTTGAGTTTTGAAGCCGCTTCGTCGATAAGATCGATCGCTTTATCAGGAAGTTGGCGATTAGTGATGTATCGATGGCTTAATTTCGCAGCAGCTACTAAAGCCGAATCTTGGATTCGGATTTTGTGGTGTACTTCATATTTCTCTTTGAGCCCTCTTAGAATTGATATGGTACTCTCAACCGAGGGCTCTCCGACATAAACTTGTTGGAAACGACGCTCAAGAGCCGAGTCTTTTTCGATATACATGCGATATTCATCCAGAGTAGTGGCTCCAATACATCGTAATTCGCCTCGAGCAAGTTGGGGCTTAAGCATATTTGAAGCATCGAGGCTGCCTTCAGCTTTTCCGGCGCCAACTACCGTGTGAAGTTCATCGATAAATAGGATAACTCGCCCTTGAGCTGCACTGATTTCTTTGAGGACTGCTTTTAAACGGTCTTCGAATTCGCCTCGAAATTTAGCTCCAGCAACTAAAGCGCCTAAATCAAGAGAAAGAAGTTGTTTGTCTTTTAGACTGTCAGGAACATCCTTAGCGACAATTCGTTGTGCGAGCCCCTCGACAATGGCTGTTTTTCCAACACCTGGTTCTCCTATTAAAACAGGATTGTTTTTTGTTCTTCTAGATAAAACTTGAATAACTCTTCTAATTTCACCGTCACGCCCAATCACAGGATCAAGACGGCCATGGCTGGCAGCTTTGGTGAGGTCACGGGTGTACTTTTCAAGAGCGTTATATTTTTCTTCAGGATTCTGGTCTGTGACTCTTTGAGAGCCTCGAACTTTTGATAGCGCTTCTAAAAAATTATTTCGAGTCAAATTCCAAGATTTGAAAAGATTTGAAATAGCTCCATCTTTCAAAGAGAAAAGCGCTAAAAACAGATGTTCAGTACTAATGAAATCGTCTTTGAGGGCTTTGGACTCCTCTTCAGACTGAACAAAGAGTTTTTGTAGTTGAGGGGAAGTATAAGTTTGAACATTGCCATGAACTTGAGCTTTTCGATCGAGTTCTTTTTCAACATCGACGATAGCTTTTTTAGATAGTCCGGGGGACACTTTATCTAAACATTGGGTCACAAGACTCTCATCTTGCTTCAACAGTGAGTAAAGAAGGTGTTCGAGGTCGACACTTTGATGATTCTTTTTAATAGCTAAACTTTGAGCGTCTACGACTGCTTCCTGTGCTTTTACTGTGAATTGGTTTAAATTCATTGACGACCCTTTCCTAGGCAGAAATATTCTGACCATAGTATGGGGTCGGATTTGAGAAAGTCAAAGGTGACCCCAGGGACCTTTGGTATAAAATGAATTGTAATATTAGCAACTTAGGACCATTTCGTAAAGTGCGTGAATATCCCTTCTGGGACTATATCCAACAACACTCGAAACGTTATGCGTTGGGTTTAGCTACTTTGGCAGCTGTCGATGTTATTAACGTATCACTTCCGCTACTAGTCAAAGTCGCTATCGATGCGATTCCGGTCAAAGATGCTAGGAAACTGATTTGGGCTTCGGTGGGCTATCTTACATTGATGGTGCTCCAATCCTACGGGCGCTATTTATGGAGAATATACCTCATGGGGACTTCTCATCTGGTCGCTTCTGAGGTTCGAACTAAGCTTTACCGACACCTTCAAAAGCTACCTCTAGAGTATCATCAGAGAATGTCCTCAGGGGATCTCATGTCCCGAACAACCAACGATGTTGAATCGGTAAGGATGGCCTTGGGACCCGGGATATTGGTGACAGCAGATGCGATTTTAATGCTGGTTCTTATCATTCCGCCAATGCTTTATTTATCGGTCAAGCTTTCGCTTCTGGCTTTTGCTTTTTATCCCTTGGTCCCCTGGATTACTAAGAAGATTGGAACTCGAATTGATCATCTATTCGAAGAGTTGCAAAAAAAAATGTCGGGGTTAAGTTCTTTTGCTCAAGAAAGTTTCCAAGGGGTGAGGCTTATTCGAGCGATGGTTTTGGAAGCTGAAACGCTTCAAAAGTTTCGTTCGCTTAGCCAAAGTTACCAAGAGCAAGGATTCAAACTAGCCAACTGGGAGGCCTTTTTTTCACCCTCATTGGGATTATTAACCAATTTAGGGACATTTCTGATCTTGCTCTTAGGCGGCTTTGATGTCCTTAGTGGGGCAATTACGGTCGGTACTTTTGTTGCCTTTCAAAGATTTGTCGTCCAGCTCTCTTGGCCCATGGAGGCTATCGGTTGGGCAGTAACAATGCACCGAGAAGGTTTTGCCGCCCAGAGAAGAATCCATGATGTCTTAAATCAGAGTGAAGCAAACCCAGTTTTATCTAATGCCTCTTCCCCCATAAAAAGTAATAAAATTTTAGAGGTTAAAAAATTAGATTTTCATTACTCCGATTGGAGTAGAGAACATTCCTTTCGCCTGAAGTTAGAAAACTTAAAAGTAGAACCCGGTCAAAAAATAGGTCTTGTAGGGCGAGTCGGCTCGGGAAAGTCCACGTTTCTTAACCTCTGGCTCAGGCTTTATGAGCCCGCGCCAGGTTCACTTTTTTGGGATGGGCGAGACATTACCGGTGTGCCGTTAGAAAATTTGAGAACTCAATTCGCAATGGTAGAACAAAGTATTTTTCTCTTTAGTGAAACTATTTCAAAAAACATGGGTCTGGGAATGGAACGATTTTCAGAAGATGAGATCAAAAAATTAGCGCTCATTGCCCAGATTGCTAATGAGATTGAGAAATTACCTGAAAAATATGATTCTGTGTTGGGAGAGCGTGGGGTTAATCTTTCAGGTGGTCAAAAACAGCGTCTAGCTTTAGTTAGGGCTCTTTTAAGAGAACCTAAAGTCTTGCTCTTGGACGATTGTTTTTCAGCGGTCGATGTTGATGTTGAAAGTAGAATTATTGATTCTTTTTTCGATAATTTTCAAGATCTTACAGTGCTTTTCTCTTCTCATCGTCTTTCAGTCATGTCTCGAATGGACGAAATTTGGGTTTTTGAAGACGGAACGGTTGTGGAGAGGGGAACGCATGCTCAACTCATCAAAGTGAGCCCTCTTTACCAACAGCTATGGAGTCAAAGTGAGAGGGAAAGAGATTTGGAACGCCTAGGAATAAAAGAGCCTGAGGTTTCAACATGATTCCTCAACAAAATGAAAGAAAAAATTTGATTCAGGTCATAAGACTTTTGTCACCCGTTCTCTATCCAAGAAGATGGGAATTAAGCTTGGGGATTCTTTTTGTATTAGGCTCAACCCTTTGTGAGGTCTTAGCACCGATTTTATTAGGTAAAGGCGTCGATGTTGCGATTGCTGACCATGGAAACAAAAATGATCTCATTCATGTGGGGCTGTTGTTTCTAGTTGTTATTGTTTTTAGATCAATTACGGAAACGTTTCAGGGATTAGTCATTCAGCGAACTGGGCAAAAAGTTATTCATGATCTGAGAGTCAGAGTTTTTGAAAAAATCCATTCTTTGCCGATTTTTTATTTCGATACCCACCCCACGGGGAGGGTTCTTACTCGAGTCATCAACGACATTAAAGCGCTAAGCGAAATGTTTACCGCCTCTATTTCAGTACTTGTTTTAGACGTTGCGATCATCATCGGCAGTATTGGTTCAATGTTAATGTTAAATCTAAGACTTGGTTTTGTAGTGCTTGTGACTTTTCCAGTTGTTTTTTGGACGATTTGGAAGTTCGGAAAGAAACTGAGTGAAAGCTACAAACAGGTTAGGGCCCGCTTAGCCGAAGTGAACGCTTTTTTAGGAGAAAACATTGGCGCCATCGGCACTATCCAGAGGCTAGTGGCAGAATCAAGTCGACTCCAGAAATTTGAATCGATTGTGGCAAAGCACACTGAAGCACAACTGAAGTCACTTAAAATATATGCGTCAGTTCAACCTTACGCGAATATTTTAAATGGATTTGCGATGGCTAGCTTGATGGGTGTCGGAGGATACTGGGTCATTCATGGGAAAATTACTCTTGGTGTCTTAGTTGCATTTTTTGCCTACATAAGAAACCTTTTCCAACCCATTCGAGATTTAGTGGAAAAATACAATACTTTCTTGTCGGCCATGGTAGCTGCAGATCGAGTGATTGCTTTGCTCGAGGAACCCAGTGAATTGCAAGACCTTTATGCCCAGGACGATTCTAAGCAAGTTTCCACAGATACTTCGGTAGCTTTCAAAGATGTTTCATTTCATTATCCTGCTCATTCCGCACTTGCTTTGGATAACGTGAGTTTTAAATTGGAGACTGGCAAGTCGTTAGCTGTGGTTGGGGCTACGGGAAGTGGTAAATCGACACTTGTTAGACTCTTGATGCGGTTTTATGATCCTCAAGTGGGTGAAATCGAATTTGGTGGCCGACCTTTGTCTGATTGGAACCGACAAGAACTTAGAAAACAGATGGGAGTGGTTCAACAAGAAGTGTATCTGTTCAGGGGAACAGTGAGAGACAATCTGACCCTCGGAAGAAATGGGCTCAGCGACCAAGCTCTAAAAGATAAATGCGAAAAATCGAAATTTTGGGAAATCATCAAAAATCGAGGTGGCTTAGACATGATAGTCTCTGAAGGTGGAAGTAATTTATCCCTAGGAGAGAGACAGTTGTTGGCCTTTACGAGAATGTGGATCTTTGATCCTAAAGTGTTAATTTTGGATGAAGCTACCGCTAGTGTAGATCCTGTTTCGGAGAGATATTTATTGAGCGCTATCAAAGAAGGGATGAGAGGCCGTACTTCCATAGTGATTGCCCACCGTCTTTCAACAATTCAGTCTTGCGACTCCATTTTAGTGATGGAACAGGGCCGAATTGCCGAGTCTGGAAATTATCAAAGCCTTATAAAAAAGGGTGGCTTGTTTTATCAGTTTCATCGAATCTACTCGGAGCAAGGTGAACGCATTAAACGAGTTGAAACTTAAGTGTTTGTTTTTACTTGAGTAGCAAAAAAAAGTCTTTCAAGGCCTACAGCAACTCCACTAAAGCCTTCGATGTTTTTTGCGCTTTCAAAAAGCTTTTTTGGAATAGGGTGGGGTCGCTTACCTGCTTGCGATCTCTCATGGGATTCTAGTTCGTACCTTTCTTTCAGCATTTTCTCATCAGCAAGTTCGCTGCAACCATTGCATAACTCAATTTGATTAAAGTAAATTTCAAATCGTTGAGCTTTTGGGGTCCCTAAGACCGGAGCCGAGAGAGGGCTTACGGCAATGGGGTATTCATTTAAAAGACAAAAGCTATCTTTCGGCAAAGAGGGCTCAACTATTTCGAGCATTATCTTGAAAAAAAGGTCGCTCCAAGAATCCTCTTCTGTCACATGGATAGAGGTTTGGCGTTTAATTGAAGCACACAGATCACTACGATTGAGTTTTGTTTCCAAGTCAATGCCAGTAAGATTTTTTACGAGTTCGTAGACCGAGTACCTTATAACTGGATTTTGCCCGCGACATACTTTTTTAAAAAGAGCTATCGTTTCTTCTTCTATTTCTTGTGAGCTAGTTTTAGGTTTGTAGAATTCGAGCATGGTGAATTCTTTCGCGTGATAAGGACTTTCCGGGTCGTCTCGAAAGGTTTTGCAGATTTGATAAATCGATTGGGGAAATTGGGCCAAGATTGATTTCATCTCGATTTCTGGAGACGAGTGTAGCTCGCCGTGCCCGTCAGAGTGGGTGACTTTCAGTGTATCGATAGTGCTTTCAAAAGCACCTGCATTGACGAGATAGGGAGTCATGACTTCAGTGTATTGGAGGTCATCAAAAAAATTTCTAATTTCCTTTAAAAAAACTGCCCAGGCAGATCGATTATTTGCGAAATGAAAAATAGTTGAGGACATAGGCTCTGGGTATAGAACACCTCTTCGGCGATGGGAAGAGATAACACTTGCGCTGGGAATAGCCTCCGGTTTTGAGTCTCCCTATGTTAAGCTTATTTCCTATGATTCGAGTCTCAAAATGGATGCAGGACCGGTGGCCCAACCTCACTCAGCGGCAAAGAGAAGAGGCTTTAAATTCGGGGATGGTCTGCCTCAAAACTGGCCACAAAGTTAAAAAGGGGGATAAGATCGTCTCGGACGAGGCTCTTAACTGCGAAAGACTTGAGGCCCATTTAGAGCTTCTGAATAAAGGCTGTGATGTTTCGGGAGTTCAGCTAATAGCTGATGAAGCTGGTTTTGTGGTTGTAGATAAACCTGCTGGGGTACCGACTCACCCTATTAGTTTGTTCGATTCGGAAACACTTACCGATTGGGCCAAGTTTCACTATCCCAATGTCAAAATAGAGTTTCAAGATTTTCAACCCACTTTAACTCCTCATCGACTTGATACGGGCACATCGGGGCTAGTCATTCTTGCAACCAAAAAAGAGGAATTTTTAAATTGGAGAGAGAGATTTAAATCCAAAGCAGTTAATAAAACTTATTTAGCTTGGTGCTGGGGTAGCCCTTCAGAGAAAGAATATTTGTGTGAGTTTTCGGTAGCTCATGCTGTGGGAGATATCAGAAAAATGGTAGCGTTAAAAGGTGCTACCAAGTATCGGCCTCCAGTCTTGGAGGCAAGTTCTCAAATCCGAGTCCAAGAACGACTTGAGGACCAAGGAATTTTCTTGGCCAGAGTAGAGTGTTCGACTGGGGTGACTCACCAAGTTCGAGTGCATTTGGCGACTCTTGGTTTTCCATTGGTGGGTGATGAGTTGTATGACCCTGATTATGAAAAGAGGCCCATCAAAAGAAGTTTTCATGCCTTACGAGCGATATCATTGTGCTGGAACGAGAGGACTTTCTCGGTCGATGATAAGAATTTTAGAAAAGAATTTAAAAAATAAAAAGGGCGGGTACTTCTTATAGCATCCCACCCTTATTTTTAATTTTTAACAGTCTCTTTAAAGCTTTGCTTCAGCAGTTACAGTTGAGACTTCTGCAGTGGTTTCTTGCTCCACAGTGTCGAAGTCATCTTCAGCCATCGCTGCTTCTTCGTGAGTTAATACGCTAACTCTTCGATAAGCATCGATACCAGTTCCTGCAGGGATCAATCGGCCCATGATAACGTTCTCTTTCAAACCTTTGAGCCGATCGATTTTGCCTTGGATAGCGGCTTCCGTGAGAACTTTTGTGGTCTCTTGGAAAGATGCCGCCGAGATAAAGCTCTCAGTACTGAGAGATGCTTTCGTGATACCCAGCAAGAGCGGCTCAGCTACAGCCGTTTTCTTACCAAGTTTCTTAACGCGATCATTTTCAGCGTCGAAACGGAAGCGCTCAACGTGCTCTCCTAACAAGAAGTCGGTATCTCCTGGTTCAGAGATGCGAACTCGTTTCAACATTTGGCGCACAATCAACTCAATGTGTTTGTCGTTGATTCTTACACCTTGTAAACGATAGACCTCTTGAACCTCATCAACTAGGTATTTAGCTAGCGTTTTATCTCCGAGAATTTTCAAAATGTCGTGAGGGTTTGCTGCTCCGTCCATCAGAAGCTCACCAGCTCTCACATGATCGCCCTCTCGAACACTGATGTGTTTACCTTTTGGAATGAGATATTCCTGGGGCTCACCATGCTCAGGTGTTACGATCAACTTACGCTTACCTTTGCTGTCTTTTCCGAAGGAAACAACGCCATCAATTTCACTGATAGCAGCCACTTCTTTCGGTTTTCTGGCTTCAAATAGCTCAGCCACGCGTGGAAGACCCCCTGTGATATCCTTGGTCTTCATGGTTTCACGAGGAATTTTAGCGATAGCATCACCAGGGAACAACTGATCACCGTCAAACACAGTGATGTTAGCTCCGATAGGCAATAGATAAGTCGCTTTAGCCTGTTTGTTTTCATCTAGTACAACCAAGCGTGGTCGTAAATCGGTGTCTCTGGAGTCAATAATCACTCTTCGGCTTAATCCGGTGACTTCGTCTACTTGTTCAGATACGGACAATCCTTCAGCGATATCCACAAAAGAGACTGTACCACCCTGTTCGGAGAGAACAGGCACAGTGTAAGGATCCCAAGTTGCAACAACTTGTCCTTTAGTTACTTTGTCACCTTCTTGGACATTGAGCTTAGCTCCGTAAACTAATTGATATCTTTCTCTCTCTCGGCCTGTTTCATCGAGAACAGCGAGTTCACCATTTCGATTCATGACCGTGAAAGTGTTTTGACGATCTTTTACTAAGTTGGCTCTGAAGAGTTTAACTGTACCTTCGTGCCTGACTTCAAGTGAACTTTGCTCAGCTCTTCTTGTTGCAGTACCTCCGACGTGGAAGGTTCTCATAGTTAACTGAGTACCAGGTTCACCGATACTTTGAGCAGNNCAATGTTTACCAAGTGCCCACGAGATAGGTCGCGACCGTAGCACAAGCAACAGATTCCGACTTCGGTTTTACAGGTTAAGCCTGAGCGAATGAGAACTTTTTCAATTCCTGCTTCTTCGATTGCAGTCATTTTCTCTTCGTTGATCTCTTCATTGGCTTTAACTAGAACTTTTCCATTGTATGGATCGGTAATGTCTTCCAGAGCTACGCGGCCAAGGATTCGGTCTCCGATAGCTTCGATAATTTCTCCACCCTCAACGAGAGCAGCGATCTCAATGCCATCCGTAGTTTTACAATCGTAGTCTGAAACAACGATATCCTGTGCAACGTCCACTAAGCGACGTGTCAAATAGCCTGAATGAGCTGTTTTAAGAGCTGTATCGGCCAAACCTTTTCGAGCACCGTGGGTCGAAATGAAGTATTGAAGAGCATCCAATCCTTCGCGGAAGTTCGCAGTGATTGGAGTTTCAATGATTTCACCTGACGGACGTGCCATTAAGCCCCTCATTCCAGCCAATTGGCGGATTTGAGCAGCACTACCTCTCGCACCCGAATCAGCCATCATGTAAATGGAATTGAGCGAAGGAATAGTAATCTTATTACCAGCTTTATCAGTGACAACATCAGTAGAAAGTTCAGCCATCAGCTCTTCAGCGACTTGCTCAGTTACTTGAGCCCAGATGTCGATGACTTTGTTATATCTTTCCCCATCAGTGATCAGACCTTCTGTGTACTGATTTTGAATCTCTTGAACTTCGGTGTACGCTTTATTGAGAAGATCCGCTTTCTTTGTCGGAATCTTCATGTCCTGCATACAAATACTGATTCCCCCTCGAGTTGCGTACTCGAAACCCAAGGAACGTAGTTTGTCAGCAAGCATGACAGTACGTTTGTTTCCTGCAACTCGGTAACACATGTCCATCAGCTCGGAGAGCGCTTTTTTGTCCATGACTCGGTTGTACTCGTCAAAAGGAATCTCAGCAGGGATGATCTCTCGTAGGATCAATCTCCCTGGAGAGCAATCGTACATCTTGGTCTCTCCCTTGTGGTTAGAGACTCGGACGTTAATTTTTGCGTGAAGTTCTACCTCTCCAATTTCATGAGCATAGATAGCTTCTGTTGGATTGGAGAAGGTTTTTCCTTCGCCCTTACAGTTCACCCTTTGCTGAGTCATGTAATAAACACCCAACACAATGTCCTGAGTGGGGTCGATAATCGGTTTACCGAAAGCGGGTGATAAGATGTTGTTTGTGGACATCATTAGCACGCGAGCTTCCAATTGTGCTTCTACGCTGAGTGGCACGTGCACAGCCATTTGGTCTCCGTCGAAGTCCGCATTGAATGTGGAACATACCAACGGATGCAATTGAATAGCCTTACCTTCAATCAGTACGGGTTCAAAAGCCTGAATGCCAAGTCTGTGAAGCGTTGGAGCACGGTTTAAAAGAACTGGATGCTCTTTCACAACTTCATCAAGAATATCCCAAACTTCTTCTTTTTCTTTTTCCACCATCTTTTTTGCACTCTTGATGGTGGTCACGAAACCACGCTCTTCTAACTTGTTAAAGATGAAGGGCTTGAATAATTCCAAAGCCATTTTCTTTGGAAGACCGCACTGGTGGAGTCTTAGCTCGGGTCCAACAACGATTACGGAACGACCGGAATAATCTACCCGTTTACCGAGCAGATTTTGTCGGAAGCGGCCTTGCTTACCTTTAAGCATGTCACTCAAGGAGCGCAATGGACGTTTGTTGGGTCCTGTGAATGTTCTACCACGACGACCGTTGTCGAAAAGAGCGTCCACCGCTTCTTGTAGCATTCGTTTTTCGTTACGAATGATAATCTCAGGGGCGTTTAGCTCTTGTAAACGCTTCAAACGATTGTTTCGGTTGATAACTCGACGATAAAGGTCATTAAGATCTGAAGTCGCGAATCTACCACCGTCAAGTGGAACTAAAGGTCTTAAGTCAGGTGGGATCACTGGGATCACATCCAACATCATCCACTCCGGTTTGTTTCCAGAGGCTTTGAAAGCTTCACAAACTTTTAATCGTTTTGCTAAGGCTTTTTGCAATGTTTCGCTGCTGGTTTTGCTTAGGGCTAAGCGAAGTTCTTTAGCTAAACTATCGGGATCAATTTCTTTAAGCATGTCACGGACAGCTTCAGCGCCCATGGCAGCTTTAAAATCAGTTTTGTAAGTTTTTCGAGCCGCTGCGTACTCATCCTCAGAAAGCACTTCGCCTTTTTTGAGGGGGGTTTTTCCTGGGTCAGTTACAGCGTACGCTTCACAGTACAGTACGCGCTCTAGATTCTTCAGGGTCATGTCAAGAAGAGCACCGATACGGCTCGGTAAGCTTCTTAAGAACCAGATGTGAGCTACAGGTGTAGCAAGTTCAATATGCCCCAAACGCTCTCTACGAACTTTGGACTGAATGACTTCAACACCGCACTTTTCGCAAACGACTCCGCGATGCTTCATTCGCTTGTATTTACCGCAGTTACATTCGTAGTCTTTTACAGGACCAAAGATTTTGGCACAGAATAGACCATCTCTTTCGGGTTTAAACGTACGGTAGTTGATGGTTTCTGGTTTTTTGACTTCACCATAGGACCAAGAACGAATTTTTTCCGGACTAGCCAGAGAGATCTTTACAGCTTTAAAACTGATCGGATCTTTTGGCTTATCGAAAAAGTTTAATAGGTCTTTCATAGCGTTGTGTCCTCCATAAGCTCAACATCAAGTGCTAAGCTTTGAAGTTCTTTCACAAGAACGTTAAAGGACTCAGGGAGTCCTGGTTCAAGGGCATTTTCCCCTTTAACAATGGTTTCAAACATTCTAGTACGGCCAGCCACGTCGTCTGATTTAACCGTTAGTAGCTCTTGGAGACAATAAGCTGCACCATAGGCTTCTAGTGCCCACACTTCCATCTCTCCTAACCGCTGACCACCAAACTGGGCTTTTCCTCCCAAGGGTTGCTGGGTTACTAAGCTATAGGGTCCGATGCTTCGTGCATGGATCTTCTCATCAACTAAGTGATGGAGTTTCAATACATACATAACACCGACAGTGACATCGTGCTTGAAGGGTTCCCCTGTTCTTCCATCGAACAGAATTTGTTGTCCATTTGAAGGAAGTCCCACATTCGTGAGCGCTTGACCGATTTCTTCTTCGGTGCAGCTGTCGAACACTGGGCTAGCGATATGCAATCCGCCTTTCAGACGTTTTGCCATTTTTTTCAAGCTGTCTTCGTCCATCTCTTCGATGTCTTTATGAAGCTCTTTCGAAGTGAAGAACTTTTTGACGAGATTTCGAAGTTCGGTAGCATTCCATTTTTCAAGTTGCTCCTGAACTCTTAACCCGAATCCTTGAGCAGCTCTTCCTAGATGCGATTCAAGAATCTGTCCTACATTCATACGAGATGGAACGCCTAGAGGGTTCAACACCACTTGAACTGGAGTTCCATCTTCCATGTAAGGCATATCTTCGACTGGCAACAATCGTGAAATAACCCCTTTGTTACCATGGCGTCCGGCCATTTTATCACCGACAGAAATTCTCCGTTTTATGGCTACGTAGACTTTTACCATCTTGATGACCCCAGGAGGCAACTCATCGCCTTTCTTGAGTTTCTTAACTTTTTCATCAAAGAAGGTTCGGATGTTTTGAATCTGATTCTCAATAGCTGCTACCATCTGTCCGACGTTGGCTTCAACATCTGAGGAAAGAGGAATGTGCTTAATGAGGTCAAAGGGAATAGTATTGAATACATTTGCATCAATGACATCGCCCTTTTTCAGTAGCTGATTCTCACCAGTAGTATCTAGCAATTTCCCTGTAGTGGTTTGATCAACAACAAGTGAAGCAATTTTCTTACGAGCCGATTCTTGAAGAATTCGAATTTCAGTCTGCTCGTCACGACGGAGTCTGTTTTCTTCTTCTTCTGTTAAACGAGCAGTTCTTTCGTCTTTATCCGCTCCTTCGCGAGAGAAAATTTGAGCACCAATCACTGTTCCAACAACACCAGGAGATACTCGGAGAGAGGAGTCTTTTACATCTCCAGCTTTCTCACCGAAAATAGCTCGTAGAAGCTTTTCTTCTGGACTCAATTGGGTTTCACCTTTTGGAGTGATTTTTCCAACTAGAATGTCTCCAGGCTTCACTTCGGCTCCGATGCGTACGATACCCGAGCTATCTAAATTCATGAGCTGTTCTTCGCTCACATTGGGAATATCGCGAGTCACTTCTTCTTTGCCAAGCTTAGTATCTCGAGCTACGCACTCGAATTCTTCAATGTGAATTGAAGTGAAGGTGTCTTTTCGTACAAGTTCTTCGCTTAGAAGAATGGAGTCCTCGAAGTTGTAACCGCACCAAGGCATGAAAGCTACAACCACGTTTTGTCCAAGAGCCAATTCGCCCATGTCAGTTCCGGGGCCGTCAGCAAGTACGTCGCCTTTGCGAACTCTTTCTCCGACTTCCACGATTGGACGCTGATTGACGCAAGTATTTTGGTTAGAACGACGATATTTTACTAAGTTGTAAATATCAACGCCTGATCCCGAGGTGGTTTCTTTCTCATCGATACGTACGACGATTCTTGTAGCATCTACGAAATCAACAATACCGCCATGCTTCGCAATGACATTAACTCCTGAGTCTCTTGCTACCAAACGCTCCATACCAGTTCCCACAAGAGGAGCATGGCTTTTTAGTAAGGGAACGGCTTGGCGTTGCATGTTAGAGCCCATGAGAGCTCTATTAGCATCGTCGTTTTCAAGGAACGGAATAAGAGAAGCTGCGATAGACACCAATTGATTTGGTGCAACGTCCATAAGATCGATCTCTTCCCGTCTAGCAAGCACTGTTTCACCATGTCGGCGAGCAGGAACAAACTCAGAATCAATCTTGTGCGATTTAACCGGCACCTTTGCTTGTGCGATGGTGTGGTTTTCCTCTTCCAAAGCAGAGTAAAAAGCAACATCGTCAGAGATTTTGCCGTCAACTACTTTTCTATAGGGAGTTTGGATAAACCCGTATTCATTTACTTTTCCAAAAGTGGAAAGAGATGAAATAAGACCAATGTTTGGACCCTCTGGAGTCTCAATTGGACAAATACGGCCGTAGTGAGTGGCGTGAACGTCGCGAACTTCGAAACCGGCACGTTCTCTAGTTAAACCACCGGGTCCAAGAGCTGACAAACGACGTTTGTGAGTGACTTCGGACAACGGATTGGTTTGATCCATGAATTGAGAAAGCTGACTGCTTCCGAAAAATTCCTTAACAACAGCAGCAACTGGTTTTGCATTTATTAAATCATGAGGCATCAAGGTTTCAACGTCTTGTAAGCTCATTCTTTCGCGAATTGCTCGTTCCATTCGAACTAAGCCAACGCGGAATTGATTTTCTAAAAGTTCTCCAACAGCTCTAACTCGTCGATTACCTAAATGATCGATGTCATCGATTTGGCCTTTGCCGTTTTTGAGGTCAACCAGATACTTCACTACTGCCAAGATGTCTTCTTTGGTGAGTGTTGTATTTTCGATCGGTGTGTTGAAGTTAAATTTGTGGTTGATTTTTAGTCGACCTACTTTGGATAGGTCGTACTTAGTAGCATCAAAGAATAAACCATCAAATAGAAGCTTGGCGGTTTCAAGCGTTGGAGGATCTCCAGGGCGCAATCTTCGATAAATTTCGATAAGCGCTTCGTCCTGCGTTGCCACTTTATCTTGAGCTATGGTGTCTCTCAGATATGTGCCGACGTTAATTCTGTCAGTGTAGAGAATTTTGAACTCTGAAACACCACGCTCAGCTAGACGATCCAATTTATCAGTGGTGAGCTCTTCATTGCATTCAACAAGAACTTCGCCAGTCTCCATGTCGACGATATCATGAGCAGAGATTTTTCCAACCAAAAGCTCACGGTCCACTGGGAACTTTTTCAGTTTAGCATCTTCAATCTTTTTAAGAAGAGATGCGGTGAATTTCTTATTTTTCTCGATTACGACTTTGCCGTTATCATCTAGCCAATCATAGTTGGCACGCTGTCCAGCGTATAGTTTGGGTTCGAAGTGGAGATAAATCTTGCCACCTTTACCAAAGCTAACGGTTTCATGGTCGTAGAAATATTCTAGAAGCTGTTCAACGGAGAAACCAAGAGCTTTTAGAAGAATAGTGGCATGCAGTTTTCTTCGTCTGTCGATCCGAACATAGATGACATCTTTGTGGTCAAATTCAAAATCTAACCACGACCCGCGGTAAGGAATGACTCTCGCAGAGTAAAGAAGCTTTCCGCTGCTATGGGAAGCTCCTTTATCGTGATCAAAGAAAACGCCGGGTGAACGATGCAATTGGCTGACTACAACCCGTTCAGTTCCGTTGATTACGAAACTCCCTCGGTCTGTCATAAGAGGAATTTCCCCTAAGTAGACCTCTTGTTCTTTAACGTCACGGATGGTGCGAGCTTGCGTTTGTTCATCAACATCGAAAACATTGAGTCGGACTGTAACTTTCAGAGGGGCAGCAAAACTCATTCCACGGCTTCGGCATTCGTCCACATCGTACTTAGGAGTTTCGAGAACGTACGATTCAAAGTCTAGGCTAGCGGTGTTGTTAAAGTCACTGATTGGAAACACTGACTTAAACACACCTTGCAAACCTGTCACGCTCCGAGTGCGTGGGTCTGCCTCAGCCTGCAAAAATTTGTCGTACGACTCTTTCTGGACCTCGATAAGATCCGGAATTTCGATTAGAGGTGGAAATTTACCAAACTCCTTGCGAAAGCGTTTGCTTTCAAAAAGGCGTGGAGAGGTGCTCATTATTTACCCCGTCTTTTAGCTAATTTTTAATTTAAAAAACTTGTGAAAGAAGTTGATTACTTAATCTCAACTTTAGCACCAACAGCTTCGAGCTTTTTCTTAATCTCTTCAGCTTCTTTCTTGGTGACGCCTTCTTTCAAGGTTTTTGGAGCGCCTTCAACTAGATCTTTAGCTTCTTTAAGACCTAAAGTTGTAAATCCACGGATTTCTTTAATCACGTTGACTTTTTGAGCTCCGCCATCAGCTAGAACAACGTCAAATGCAGTTTTTTCTTCTGCAGGAGCTGCTGCTGCTCCGCCTGCGCCAGCTGCAACGCCAACAGCAACAGGTGCTGCTGCGCTTACGCCGTAACGGGTTTCAAATTTTTTGATGAACTCAGAGATCTCGAGCAAATTTGCTTTATCGAAAAACTCAAATACTTGTTCTTCAGTTACTGCCATGGGACTTCCTCCTAAGTAATTTAATTAGATTCTTTTGCTTTCTTTTCTTTCAATGCGCCAAGAGCATACCCAAGTCTGTTGGGCCCGTCTTGAAGAGCATATAAAAACCGTGTTGGATGGGATTTGAGTGCCCACAAGAAGCCAACCAAAAGCTCGTTTCGGCCTGGTAGCTTGGAAAGGGCAACCATCTCTTTTTCAGAAATCACCTTATTAAGAGCGATTCCTGATTTTAATTTAACATTGAAATTCTCTTTATTAGCCCATTCCATGATGGCTTTTGCGGTCATCACGGCATCACCATTGCTGTAGGCTAGTAATGTAGGGCCTTCAAACTGGCCGGAAACTTCCTTAAAAGGGGTTTCGTTAAAAACACGTTTAGCTAAAGTGTTTTTAACCACTTTAACTCGAATGTCTTTTTTGCGAAGCGCTAACCGGAAGGAGGTCATGTCCTCCACAGTGAGCTTAGAGAATGACATTAAAGCGATAGCTTGAGCCTTTTTGACCCCTTTAGCTAAATCACTAACAAATTGCTGTTTTTCTGTGCGATTCAAGAAAAACTCCTAATAGCCGTTGAGCATTTGGCGCCCTATTTGTGAGCAGCCATTTAAATACTCAAAATTTAATTTCGTCAACCGATTTTTGGACCATTCCTACAAACTTCGTGCCATTGCATCTAACCCCTGAGTATCGATTACGATACTGGGCCCCATCGTAGTAGAGAGGGCGACCTTTCTAATGTAGACGCCTTTGGATGTGGGGGGCTTAGCTTTGAGAATATTGTCATAGAGTGCCAAAAAGTTTTCTTTAAGTTTGCCAGCTCCGAACGATTTTTTACCAATCATGGTGTGAACGATTCCAGCTTTTTCAACCTTATATTCCACTTTGCCTAGCTTTTGTTCTTTAACAGCTTTGCCAATTTCGGAAGTGACAGTACCTGTTTTTTTATTCGGCATTAGGCCTTTGGGACCAAGAACTTTAGCAACTTTGGTTAGATCTTTGAGAGCTTCTGGGGTTGTGATCAAACGATCAAAGTCCATCCAGCCCTTTTCGAGCTTCTCAAGAAGCTCATCATTACCAACAAAGTCAGCACCGGCTTCACGAGCTTCTTTCTCGGCTTCTCCTCGGGCGAAAACAGCAACTTTAATACTTTTTCCGATACCATGAGGAAGCACAGTTGCTCCACGAACCATCTGGTCGGATTGCTTTGGATCTACGCCCAATTTGATCGCGATGTCGACGGTTTCATCGAACTTACGGCCTTGAAAACCATCTAAAATGGTAAGCGCTTCTTCAAGGTTGTACTTCTTAGTGCGGTCCACTTTAGCCGCATTTGCTTTATAAATTTTTCCTACTGAAGGCATTTTTTACTCCCTAATAAACTTAACCGACTACTTCCAACCCCATGCTTCGGGCAGTGCCAGCAACTTGGCTGATTGCAGATGCTATATCAACAGTGTTGAGGTCTGGCATTTTGGTTTTTGCAATCTCTTCCACTTGTGCTTTAGTGACAGTCCCTACTTTGGTTTTGTTAGGAACTCCCGAACCTTTTACTATGTTGGCAGCTTTCTTTAGCAGCACAGCAACAGGTGGGGTTTTGGTAATAAATGTGAATGATCGATCTTGGTAGATACTAATGACAACCGGGATAATCATTCCATTGGTGTTTTGAGTTTTTGCATTAAAGGCTTTGCAAAACTCCATGATGTTAACACCATGTTGTCCAAGAGCAGGTCCTACTGGGGGTGACGGATTGGCCTTTCCACCAGGAATCTGAAGTTTAACCATTGCAGTGAGTTTTTTCATCGTAAATCCCTCTCAATACCCAACTAATTTTTTTCTACCTGAACGAAATCCAGCTCTACTGGGGTCGAACGGCCGAAAATACTTACCATTACTCTTAACTTGCCTTTATCAGGTTTAACTTCTTCGACAACACCGTTGAAGTTAACAAAAGGCCCGTCAATAACTCTAACGCTTTCACCTTCCTCAAATTGAACTTTTGGACGGGGTTTGAGCGTTCCCTCTGTCATTTGGTTGGTTATGCGAGAGACTTCCTCCTCGGGAACCGCAGGTGGATTGATCGCATTGCCGACGAACCCCGTAATTTTGGGGGTGCTCTTGACCAAATGCCAAGTTGAATCGTTCAAAATCATTTTGACCAACATATAGCCAGGGAAGAACTTGCGGCTGGTGGTCTTCTTTTCGCCACGAACTAATTCAATGACGTTTTCAGATGGAATAAGAACATCAGTGAAGAATTTATCCATCTTCTGCTGCTTAATTCTTTCCTGAAGAGCTAATTTAGCTTTTTGTTCGTAACCACTATAAGTGTGAACGACGTACCACTTGTGTTCCACTTCGCCTTGACCCGTGGATTCAGTGCTTTGCTCTTCTGTGTTAGAGCTTGTTAAGCTTTCAACTTGATCTTTTTCTTCCTGATTCACAGTTATTCCCTTTAACTAAGCAGGTAACCAATTACCTTGCCCCAGATTACATCAAATCCCGCCAAAATAAGACTGATGAAAAATATACAAACCAGCACAACCCAAGTTGATTTCACGACGTCATCTTTGCTGGGCCACGTAACTTTTTTTAGTTCAACCACGACCTCATCTAAGAAAGCGTTAACCTTAGGGTGACGCAGGAGTACCACAAATGCCGTCACTGCCGCAAGTACAGGTAAAGCTTCAAGCCAATATTTAAAGCCGGTCAAGCGCCTGATTTCATAAACTTTGGATGATAACCACGTGAAAAAACTCCTGGTTAAAAACCAAGTTAAGAACGAGGTTGCCAAATAGGAACTGAGAATTATCTTCCGGTTATCCATAAGTAAACGGTAGTTCTGCCGTAAAACACTTCAAATTTCAAGTAAATGATTGAAGATTTTATGGTTGTTTTCAGAGTGGAGGTCAGTGACTGAGTTCAGGGGCTCTTCAGGGGGGAGATTTTAGATTACCCCGCTTTGGCGAGGTCTGTTTCTTCATGGGAAATGGCGTAGTTTAGAAGGTAGTCGAGAATTTCTCTCTGAGAAACCACTTTTTCCAGGTTCCCGTAGCTATCAGTAATAATAATGTGCCTGAATTTTCCCGTTTTCATCTTGTTTAAAACACTGCCGAGGGTTTCAAACCTTTGAACACAAACAGGGTTTCGGGTCATAAAATCGGATATTTTTGCATTGATTGGTATATCCTGAAGAGCACATTTTTTAAGGACATCTCGTTCAGTGAATATGCCAACGACTCGGGTGCCTTCAACAACTACCAAGCTACCGACATTAGCCGATTTGAGGGTGGCAATGGCATTAACAAGGGAAAGCTCTGGCTCGCAGTGAATGGCTCGTTTAGCTTCACCGAGTTCAGCGATGTGCCTGTCCAGCAGCTCTTTGAGTTGGTGCCTCATTAGTTTTTCCTTTCTCAAACCGGCTATCGATAGTCAAAGTCGAGTAAAGGGTTCACAAAGGTAGCCTCTCCAGCGTTTTAAAGACGGGCTGAGATCTTCAGCGCAAACGCGCATTGTGATGTAAAATCAAACACTTATATAGCGTTCAGGTGTCTCTATACACTTCTATTTTAACACAGGGAGATAAAAACTCAAAATTGGGTAGAAAACAGGACGCCAGGGAGTCGAACCCTGAACCTAAGGATTTGGAATCCCTCGCTCTACCAATTGGAGCTAGCGTCCTATAATGAATCAGCAAAAAGGGAGGGGTTAACCCCCTCCCTCGATACTAAGCTTTTACTTCTTTATGGCTGGTATGCCGTCTGCAGTGCTTGCAATACTTCTGAGCATTACGTCGCTCAGAGTGCTTGCTCTTGTTTTTCGTCGTTGTGTAGTTACGACGCTTGCACTCAGTGCATTCCATATTAATGATTGTCTGCATACTTCCTACTTCCTAACTATTCGATAATTTCAGTTACGACCCCAGCTC
>DDPO01000094.1:0-3933 GCA_002342225.1 Bdellovibrionaceae bacterium UBA2466
GAGCTTTTTGGGCGGCTTGATGGCCCTATTGATACTATCTGCGATTTGTTGGCGCTGTCTCACGACTTCAGGCTGTGGATTAGGAGGTATAACCGCAGCAGTATTTCTTTCTGGCTCTGCGGATAAATCCAATCTGCTTAAAAAAAGGTCCTCCCATCGTTGTTGATTACTGCCCGGATCCCAATTATTCAGGAATCCATTGATCATTTCTTTGTGCTCGTCAGAAAACCTAGACCACGACTCCTTATCACCTTCTCTCATGCCTAAATAATAATCTCTTAAGGCCTCTCTTTCTTTTTTAGAGGCTCTTTCAAATTTAACTGGGGAGTTCGGATGGGCATCATAAACCAAATCTCTTCGTCCCGAAGGCAATTCTTGGAGCCTTGGAACTTTAGAATTCCCCTTTGAATCTACCCCAACCAAAGTACCGTCTTTTGACCGAAGAAACTTCATATCATCTACATTGAATTCTTCTTTTGCGTTGCCAGCTAATTCAGGAGTCCCATTAAACCCCAGCTGGGTGAGTTCAGTTGCCCCCGAGTCTAATTTTGGAGGTTCGAAGGGATTTACCGCCTGTTGGGGCACGCTTTGTGGGGTTCCGTTATTCTGGGTTACCTTGTAAGGTGGTTCGACTTGACATACCCCACCCTCGCAATTTTCACTTGGCGCAGAGGGAGAATTGGGCGTAGCTGCGATTTCACGAGGAGTTGCAGAGGCGCTTTCATTCTCTTTTGCTTGTTGCTTTTGAGCAGGTGTTGGGCCGGGTTTAAAATCCTGAAATCCTCGTCCCAAATCAGTATTATCGTTTTGTGCCACGTCTGTTTGAGCTATGTTTGTTGGAGCTTCTTCGCGAGGAGCCACGTCAGTTTGAGAACCAGTCTCTGACTTCAACGAACTTCCGCACTTTAAACCGGTTAACATTTTTTCAATATCTGCTTTTAGATTCGCCTTGGCATTTGCTTGGTCACCTTCCAACTTAAGACCCGCTGCCATTCTGACACCGCTGATCGGAGCACCAGAAGCATCCCCCGCTAGCACCGCGGCAAGTCTTGGACTGTTTTCACCGGCATATTTGATAAACCCTGGTGAGCCTGAGTCTCCGGAAATGGCTACTTGGCCATGGTTAAAAATATATTCTCCATCTCGTGGATTGGCGGAGTAATGGATCTCGGGACTAATATTTGAACCTACTGTTTTTGTAAGATCTCGTTTAAGTTCCTGCAATTCGGGTGTCTTTTTCTTAGCCGCTGACATGGGCATAAACACTTGCATTTGAGTCGGAGCTGTTCCACGTGAATCTGCTAATTTAAAAGTTTGGAGCTGCTGAGAGCAGGGTATGGCTATCAACGCAATATCTGAACTAGTATTGCGTGGGGAGATCAAGAATGCTTCAGTTCTACCTTCCGGAAGAGAGACATCAATTTCAGTCTTAAGGCCCCGTGAATTTTCGCCCCTACACATTAACTCTTCGCTTCTGGCTGAGTCGCTTTCTGTTAATTTCTTAACAAACCCTTGTGCAGCATCTTCAATACAATGAGCAGCAGTCAGAGCTAGCTGAACACAGCCCTTTCCCTGAGTGATGCCAGAAAGGTCAACATTTAAATCAGAGGTATCCACCCCCGTGGCAGAACATCGACCAATGCCGCCAGAAAAGTGGTCCTCAAGTAACTGCCATCTAAAAAAAGGTTTTTGCGAGACCGGAAGTGCCCTATTCGCGCTTTGGGGCCGACCTGGCTTCGCTGTGTTTTCATCATGGACTTCGCTATCCGGGGATCCTTGCCCAGCAAACAGTGAGATTTGAAACGCGAAATAATTTAAGAAAAAAATACGCAGTATTGCATTGGACTTCATTTCTTCCCCCCAGAAACCTAGTGGGGACTAGTGAATACAATCCCCGTGCCTGAGAATACAATCCACAACCCATTGAATACAAAACGATTATCACGGATGAACATTATGCAAATCGTCTATTTTTTTGACAGTTAAATATTTGGTAGTGCTGTGGAGAAAAAAGTGTCAGTCTCCCATCAAGCTTAAACGGTAGCGGTCAATAAAGAAACGTGACCTCAAGGGGGCCCGTAGAAAATTCCAGAGTTTGAAGGAATACGAAAGGGGCTTATACCTCCATAAAATACGATATGGTTGCCTAGACTAACCACTTGGGGCCCTAGATTGGTGGACCAATCTCGCCATTGAATGGGACCTATTTCACTCCATGCTTGTTTTTTCATGGAGTAATAAAAAACTTTTCGCTGACGGTGACTATCTACGCCAGTGACAATGATATTTTCCTTATGATCATAAAGACCGGAGATTTGGATGAACTCAGGCTTATTTTCCTGAGCAAAGGGTGACCAACTTTGAGATTCAAAATTATAAATACCCTTTCCTAACACAACCAATCTCTCCCCAATAAAACTCGCACCTCGCTCAATATCTAAGCTGGTCAACTCCGGAAGAGGTAGCGACTTCCAAGCACCTTGGGCGATGTCGTAAATAGCCCCCTCGAGATTCGAAGAACCAGTACCCATCTCACCAACAACAATCAACTCGCGGTTTCCACGAACCACTGAATAGAGAGGGAAAAAGGAAGGAGCATCCTGATTAGAAATAGGCGACCATGTCCGAGATTCTAAATTAAACATTGCACCAGTAGATTGAATATCACCTTGATGATTAGTTCCGCCCCAAACGATCAGGTTTTCTCCAATGGAATGAACTCTGGCACCCATTACTTGTGGCACTAATTCAGTGCTTGGTATGAGAGTCCATGTGTCTTGATTGACATCGTAAATTGCTCCTTGACTCACAGGGGTTTGGTCGGCGTTAAAACCGCCCCAGATAATTACTTTCTTCCCATTGACTAGCGCATGGGGCTTGTACACATGCGGAGCGCCGTCTCTACTCATATTTTCCCAAAGACCTCGGAAGGGATTAAAAATTTTTCCCTCTGAATAGAGAATAGGTTTTTGGTCAGAATCGTAATGATATCCTCCGAAAACAAAAAGTTTTCTATCGACCGCTAGAACAGTGGGCTCGAAAAGGGGTTCAGGAGCATTTTCATCAGGCAAACTAAACCACTTATGCGGTACTAGTCCCAAGAATACGAACCCGAAGCCACTTGAATCCGACTTTATCCCGTTGGGGTCCATTACATTAAATCGCAAACCGATCCGTCCGAATTTACCCGGAGTTAAATCTGGAAGAATGCATTTTAATTGAACTGTAGAGACAATTTCACAGGCCGATTCGGGAAAAGATCGCATCCCGAAATCGCTTTCTTCATAGATCAACTTCATACCGTTTCGAAACCCTTGGCCAGTGACTACGATGGAGTCACCCGACTCTCCTTCGTTGGGCTCAACTTTCGAAATTAGCATTTTGTCATCACCAGATATTGACGGAACGATTCTAATCGACACGCCATGGGAACTAGGGGGTTGTATGACTCGATGGTTCACAGAAATAGTTCCCAAGACCCCATCCGCGGGGAAAGTTTTCCCCCAAATGGGATTGGGCACTTTACATTTGAGTTGAGTAACGGAAATTTTCTGGCAAAACTCAATTTCTCCAGCGGAGCCATTCTCAACACTTAATTGTGCTGCAGAAATATCGTGTAAGTTTCTCACTTCGAGGGTAACTTCACTACCCACCGGTGCAATTTGAGGCGAAACGCTGAGAATTTGGGCGTCCTCTAAAACTTGAATAGCGCTCGATAAAATCCCCTCCCCTCCTAATTTATCTCGCATCGTCACTGCATGGATGCCAGCTGCGAGACGTGGCATGCTGCAAATAGTGTGATGAGAATCTCTTCCTTCAAATCCAAAAAAAGTTGTCTCGTACTTTCCTTGGTTGTATTCATTATAAACCTTACTAAAATCTCGACTTTCGCATGGCTTACCTCCAACGAAGACGCTGTAAAAATGGCTAGCT
>DDPO01000094.1:3975-10558 GCA_002342225.1 Bdellovibrionaceae bacterium UBA2466
GGAAGACCCAGCAAATAGGCAGTTGCTCTTATAGGCCGGGGGGGCGCAACTACGTGAACCCCCATCGGCGCGTGAATTTCTTCATTTTCATCGCCTGTAACATAAACCGAGTAGGCCCCTATTTCCGACAGATTAAGAGTTCCCACATCGCAAGTAGGATTTTGCCCCTTTACCAAATTAAGGCAAGGTATTCTCTTATCTAAGCCCACCAACTCTACTTTAGTTATCCTTTCTGTATTGGATCCACTCAATTGGATTTTAAAGGCTCCATTGAGAGGAACAACTGCAAATCCAGGCTCCACTTGTATTGGGAAATCTTTCTTACGAACCCCTGAGAGCAATCGTGCTGTCAAAGTATCACCGCGTAAAAATGCGTACTGAAGCAGTGGTTCCTCATCACCCGAAGATTTCGAAATTGGGACAGGAACAACGACGGGTGAGTATTGACCTGCTCTAGAAAAAACAGAAATACCCATTGAGCGAGGTAGCTCCAAAGTTGAAGTATCAACGTTTAAGAAACAATCAAGCTGCGTTGAACTGATGAGTTTGCAGGTTTTCCCATCTACTGGAAGGATCGGTGTTACCCCAGAACTCTCCATTCCACTGATTCCAATAACAATTCTTTCGAAACTTTCTTTGCTGAAATTTTTACCAGAAATAGTAAATGTACCTGCACTTAGGTATTGATTAGGTGAGATAGCGTGAATCTCTGGATTTTTGAGAAAGCTCAGCGTTCCTCCACTTTTAATCCAGTCATCCCCAAAGGACCAAGAGAAAATGGGTGTGAACGGTTCGCCATCACTATTCTTCACAGAGCTTCCGTTTGGGACCTTTAAAGCTAAGTACCCGTCGTTTTTAACAACCGCAGCTTCGTCACCATCCTGCACGGTATAGCGAAATCGAAGAATATTGAGCATCTCATACTTCTCACGAACTTTGATTTGTGGCTGGAGAAACCCATCGAATTGGGCCGTTCTTTTCTTGCCATCTAAGTCAAGTTGCAACTCAATGGGCCCCTCAACGGAAACAGGCTCCGAAACTTTTAAATCAAAATAAACAGTATCGTTGGCAAATGCGAAGTGACGAGTTATCTCAGGAAATCCTACCGAACCTTTTCGGGCATCCCAAGTAAGATAATTGCTTCGGGTAGTGACATCATCGATCTTTCCAAACAAAGCATCAATAGTCGGCCATGGTGCACGGACTTCGATGGGGGCAGGGTCTCTTGAATTGTCGTTTACGTTCTTAAGAGTATAGACATCATTTTTCCCCGCCTCATAAACCCTCTCGTATGAAGCCGTTTTTCCAGGCAACCCTAAATGCATTTGACCGCCATAACGCGTTCTTATGGTTCCACCTTTTGGAAAATCAAAAAAGGAAAGTTGCTTTTTAGAATCGGCCATTCCCAGTAAGGATAGGGAGTTTGATTCGTTTCCAAAAGCAATGGTGTACTTAAACCGCAAATAATTCTTGCCCTTTTCTACAAGGGTTGCATACACGCCTTCTTTTTCAACCCGTTTTTGATTTTCAATGCTCACGGCCTTGAGATTTAATTTAAGCCTCACTTCAGGTGCTTCGAGCAAAAAAGTCTCTTTGATGGTTCCATTTTCAGCATTCAAAGCTAAGGGATCATCAAAATTCACCTGAACCAAAATATCTTGTCCCTTTCTTTTTAGGGAATTACAGACGAAAGGCTGTATGCCCTCTACCCCACATACCACAAATGCGCTCCACGTTGGGCGCTCTCGAAAAGTGAACCTTTGAACATTTCTCCAAAAAGAGCCCATACCGGGACTCTCCGGCAGTTCAAGCGTGGCATCGACGCCTGATTCATTCTGGATAGTCCCCCCATTTAAATCGATGGGATTTGAGGTGTTTTCAATTGGGCGTAGGGAATGAGAGCTAAACCCCTCGGCATTTCCATTTGAAGTATCGTACCTAAACTTAATGATCTTTTTTGATTCGCTAACAAATCCATCAAACTGGGCTAACTCAGGATCCCAGCGGTTGTATAATCTCAACACTGGCTTACCTCCTACAACCACCGGACGATCAAACTCTACGAGGTAGTAAACAATGTCACCCCAAGCAATAACATCGTTCATATCTTCGAGGGTTACATTTACTACTCGCGGAGGCTCAGGATCGAACGATTCTCCTGAAAGGCTTAAGCTTAATGACTTGTCATGAGAGTTATCCAAGTAACGAACCGTCAGCATTGAAGTAAAAATACCCACATGTACCGGTTGAAAGCTCACAGAAAATGTACAAGAAGCTTTGGCTTCTAAAAAGCTCGCGCAGGGTTTGATCGGAAGTGAAAAAGGGCCCGGTGAAAGATTAAAAGAGATCTGAGTTGCACTGGATTCCCCTGTGTTTCGTAAAATAAAGGTTTTGTTAATCGACTGACTAACTTTACTTCGAAAAGTAGAAGAAGATGGAGATTCCTCCAACTCAAGGTTGGCAGGGCTTGGAGGCCGAACACCCTCCCCTACTAGAATCAATGTTTGGGTCACTGTACGCTTGCTATTTTTAGGTGCGGACACGATCGAGATTGTGTTTTTCAAAACCCCAGGACCCGAAGGACTAAATGTGACTTCTATGAAACACGATCTATTACGAGCAAGCAGTGTTTTGCAAAAGCTCACAAATGTAAAAGGCGCGTTTGATGGAAGTGAAGCAGTTACTCTAAGATTAATTTTTGAAGGGTTGGTAACTTTTACCTTGAGTTTTTTTGAGTCAGTTGTTTTGACTAATCCAAAATTAAGCGTCTTTTGTGGTGAAAGTCTCAGTTTCCAATTAGTTTCACCAAGGCATGGGAGACTTGCTAAAGAGATGCAAAACACCAATCCCAATGTTCTCTTAAAGAAATCTCTTAAGAACCGCATACGTCCCCCAAAAAAAAATGTAAACATCTCGAATCTCTTTCGGATTGTACTATTTTAGAATGGAGCCAACAAAACTAACAATTGTGAAATTTTCTTCACATTTGAGGGGTGTCAGTCTCCCATCAAGCTTAAACGGTAGCGGTCATTGGGTCACGGATTCACCCAACTAGCTTCGACACCGTTTCCAGTAAAAAGCCACCGGGCCCGGATGTGTCCTTTGGCTTTTAGAATCAAGCAGTCCATTTGAGTGATTGAGAAAATAAGACGAGCAAAGTTTTCCCGCCCTGCGTGAAGAGGATTTGGCCCCAAGGGCAAATTGGACGACAAAACGGGACTTGTGGAGCTCGGAACAAAAGGCCCTTGATAACATTTTCTGGATGGGGGATGAAGATTGTTCCACACTTCCTCACTTTGCGTAGAACTGGGGTCTAAGCTAAAAAAACCATTCAACCGTAATTGTACATGATCGGGATTATCGTGAAATAAAATAGCCCCCTCTGGGCAGTGTTTTAAATCAGTACATTTAGGACTTCTGAGATCCGTATGAAACCAAATGATTTTTTTATCACTATCTGCCCCTCTCATCACCATCGACCTCACTTCGGGATGACGGTCTCTCACAGTGGCCACCGAAGCGATACGCCACGGCTCGTGGCGAGAAGCTACAGCCATTTGTAATTTTTCCCAAACTCTAGAATAAATCTCTTCAAGAGACTCAAAAGCTTCCATCGTTTTATCTTATCACTTTGTCCGAAAAACAGTATGAAGTACGTTCAAAAACAACAGCGAATTGAGATGAATAACAATTAACAGCATTCTATTCGAAACATGTCTAATCCTAGGATCTATTGGATGGGTTGATTGACACTCCTTTTGCATGAGAAAAGAGAACGTACCTCAGCCTGTTTGACAAAAATATCTTCATTACTAAGTTGCACATTGAAAGAACTAATTAAGAGTAGTTGGTAGCTAAATATGTATGGATTAGTAAACCGAGCTCTCCAAAGCTTGGTAATTCAAAAACTAGGTAGAGACAGTTGGCGCGAAATTTGTGAGAAGGTCCAAATAGATGAGTATGGCTTTGTTAATTTTATGCCCTACCCAGATTCCTTGACTTACGAATTAGCTGCCGAAGCAGCCAAGAAAATGAACCTCACTTTAGAGCAAGTACTAGAAGCTTTTGGAGAACATTGGATTTTATTTACTGTAGATGAGGGCTATGGAGACTTAATTAATATTTGTGGAAGCTCCTTCGTTGAGTTTCTGAGCAATATAAACAGCCTCCATGCGAGAATCCGCTTACTTCACCCAAGCATCAGTCCCCCAAAAATCATTTGCAGCGACATTCAAAACAATTCTTTGAGAATCCATTATTATTCCAAAAGAGATGGGCTGGCTCCAATGGTCGTAGGACTTATCAAAGGTCTAGCTAAGCGGTTTGACACAAAAGTCACCATTAAAGTGATTCAAGCTAAAGCGGATGGGCATGACCATGATGAGTTCGAGGTTAAATTTTCATGCCCTTGATATTAAATATCACCCCCGAGGAGCTTCAAAAAATAACGAGCTTCTACATACTTCTAGACGAAAACAAAAAAATAAAGTTATGCAGTAAAGCCTTGCTAAAGCTATGCCCTGATATTTCAACCAAAGGGGAACTATTTGAGGCGTTTTTGTTTGATCGACTGACACCGACTGACCCTAAAGCGCTAGACTCTAATGATTTCATTTTTATCGAACATAAAGAATCCGGAATTAAATTTAGGGGTGTGAGTTTTACCCTCAATGAAGACAAACTCACAATGGTAGCCCTCTCGCCTTTGGTGAAAAACATTATCGAACTCACTTCGAGGGGATTCTCAATCGCCGATTTTGCACTGCATGACACATTTTTTGACTCTTTACTGCTAATGCAAGCCCACGAAAACACAGTCAAGCAAAGTCACACTTATGCGAAAGCGCTGAGACAACAGCTCGAACTGGAGTTTTATAAGCGAGCCGTGGATGAATCCAGTATGTTTGTCCGGACCAATACCAAAGGAGTTATCACTCATGTCAATGATACGTTCTGTCGTTTTTCCGGGTATTCTAAAGAGGAACTCTTAGGCCACACCCACAGAGTCATTTCCTCAGGAAAACATGAAAAAGAATTTTATCAGCAGCTTTGGGAAACCATTTTGGCCGGAAAAGTATTTCGTGGTGAAATTTGCAATCAAAAAAAAGACGGCACTTTATTTTGGGTAGACACAACTATCATTCCTTTTACAGATGAAGCAGGGACAGTTGAATCTTATGCCGCTATTCAAATAGATATTACGGAAAAAAAGTCGGCGATGGAGCAACTCGAGAAGGCTTCAAAAGCCAAGGCGGATTTTTTGGCCAACATGAGCCATGAAATCCGAACTCCAATGAACGGAATCATCGGTATGATGAGCCTACTCAACAGCAGCAATTCACTTGAAGAAGCTAAAGAATATGGAAAAACGATCAAATCCTCATGTGATTTACTTTTAAGACTGGTGAACGATATTTTAGACTTAAGTAAAATCGAAGCTGGAAAGATCACTATTGAGCCGACTTGGTTTGATGTCCGCTCCGTGATTGAGCCACTCTTAGACCTATATCGAGAATCCACTGAGAGAAAAGGAATTCATTTGATGAGCGATATTGGATTGAATGTTCCTTTTCATACTAAAGGCGACGCTTTAAGACTCCAACAAATTCTTTCCAATCTCCTTTCTAATGCAATCAAATTTACCGAAAATGGGGAGGTCCGCCTTCAAGTTCAGTCTCAGGAGCTAGGCCCTGACACCTGCAAGTTAATTATCGCTGTTGTTGATACCGGAATGGGCATGAAATCTGAAGTCGTCGGTAAGCTATTTCAGAGATTTGAACAAGGAGACTCGTCTACTACCAAGAGATTCGGTGGCACAGGGCTTGGTTTATCCATTTCCAAGAGACTATCTCAACTTATGGGGGGAGATTTGTCAGTCGAAAGTGTCGTAGGAAAGGGAACAACTTTTAAATGCGAAGTGCCCATGAAGTTCGATAACAAAAGAGACCAGCCGGAGTCTAAAGCAGATACGATGAGCGGGGGAGTTTCTGCAGAATTTGAAACCAAAAATCCTGTCTTCTTGAATCGGGGGGGCAAGAAACCGAGAATCCTCATCGCTGAGGATAATCCCGTAAATCAGTTTGTTTTAGAAAAGATGCTCTCAAGACTCGGATGCGAAAGTCATCGCGCTGCCAATGGGTTAGAGGCTGTCACGGCAGCCCAATCATTTAACTACGATTTGGTTCTGATGGACTGCTTTATGCCAGAGTTAGACGGCTATGAAGCCGCTTTTAAAATAAAAAACAACCCAGGCCCTTGCCAAAATACCCCAATCATCGCAGTGACCGCCAGTGCCCTCCCCGGCGAAGCTGAAAAGTGTGCATCATTTGGGATGTCTGGCTATCTAACCAAACCGATCGTATTAAAAAACCTTTCCCAGGAATTAGGAAAATATTTTCAAGTAAGGTAGGGATAAAGATCTAGTGTCAGTCTATTTTTATCTCATTACTTCAATCGAAATAATACTCTAGCCCTTAGCTCACTCTGAGTTATCTGTTCCGCCCAAGCTGGTAATTTTTTTCGAAAATGGAAGTACCCACTTGTGGCTTGCGGTATAAGCGCGAGATCATAAGCGCGACGCGCA